>JASFVS010000184.1:0-6485 GCA_050049715.1 Phycisphaerales bacterium | reverse complement strand
CTGAGAAAATTGGAAGCCGACTTAAAAAAATTTATCAAACCCGGCTGCGCTTGTGTTTTCGCCGGTGCTATATCGGAAGATAAATTTGTCATAAAAAACATTGTTCAAATAATAGAGCTATGCAAAAAACGTAATGTCAAAATAGCCATGGACACTTACGGGCCAGCATTAAAACACATCGTTAGAGCCGGCGGTATCTGGTTAATAAAGCCGAATTTGGAAGAATTACGCGAACTTCTGGGAAAGCCAATAAAAGATACTCCGGCAAGTCTGATTAAAGCCGGCCGGGAGTTGCTGAATCAGGTTGAGATTATTCTTATCAGCCGAGGCAAAAAAGGCGCTATAGTCGTTACGAAAAACGGCGATTGGCAGGGTCGATGCTCTTATAACAAAAAAGTGTTATCTACGGTCGGATGCGGCGATTTTCTATTAGGTGGATTCCTAAAGGGCCTTAGAGAAAAGTCCGATACCTCTTTTGCGCTGGAAACGGCAATAAAGGCCGCCACTGCAAGGGCCTGGAGCTGGACGGACAAAATGTCCTGGCCGGATGTTCAGAATAAAATAAAAGTGAAGGTCGAGCAAATATAAACGGAGCATCAGATTGTACTTACCAGTTAATATTCGGCCGATAAGCATATTTTAATATTATGAAAATATCAAAGAGCGAAAAAGCACCACAGAAAGCATCGAAAGGCAAAATTAAAGATAAAATCTGGCCTTTGTCGTTTACGATTGCTCTGCCGGCTTTTTATTTTGTTTACTTCCTGTTGCGAATAAATCCGAAACTTATCTATCAGTCTCAGGAACCCATTTTTTTCTTTGATAAACATTTCATCAACGACTTTTTCAGTTATCCCGGAGGGATAAACGAATTAATATCAAGATTCCTTTCACAGTTTTTCTATCATTCATGGACCGGGGCATTACTGCTTGTTCTCGTTTTGGCATTTGTTGTCTGGAATACGAAATTACTCATTAATTCAATCAGTACAAACCGGCCGATTCTATATCTGCATTGGGTACCGTCGATTTTTCTCTTAGCCTTACATAGTGACTACGGATATCCGCTCCTTCTCACATTGGGACTACTCTGGTCTCTGCTCGCCATCAATATTTTCATCCGCCTTGCCCCTTCGAATAATGTATTACGGCTTTTATTCTATATTATTCTCTTTGCAATTTTATATTACTTTACCGCCGGTCTTGCTTTTATCTTTTCCATTGCAATCATACTTTATGATGTTTTATATCGTCGGCAGATTGCGCTGCCTTTGCTCTATATCATATTTTCAGGATTGTTACCTTATATCGGCGCCTTAACTTTATTCATCATAAATATACGCGACGCATATACGGCGCATCTGACATCGTACGACCGGTATAGATTAACCTGGCTGTCATGGGCGCTGTATTTGTTCTTTCCGTTTATCATTCTCCTGGCAAAATTCGAGCACAAACTCGCAGAGACCAAACCACAGAGCCTCTGGAACAAACTTTTATTTAGCCGTTCCATTCCAATCAAACTAATCCAGGGCGTCACTATTGTCCTTTTCGTTATCACAGCGGCGTTTTATTCATACCATCAAAAGAACAAAACCTTTCTCCTTATAGACCATTATGCACGATTCAAAGAATGGCGTAAAATACTCGATATCGCACAAAAAGGTATTCCAATTAATAATATTGTCCAGTGCCAGGTCAATAGAGCGCTGTACCACGCCGGGTTTTTATGTGACGATATGTTTCGTCTGGCACAGATTTTCGGAAGCGACGGCCTTTTTATGCAGGAAAACCTGCGTGACCCTTTCGCCCTCCAGCACAGTGACATATTTTTCGATCTCGGCCTTATGAACGAGTCGGAACATTGGGCACATGAGGCCATAGCCGCCAAGGGAGATACGCCGTGGATTCTCCAGCGCCTTGCGCTGGTGAATCTATTGAAAGAAAATAGGGAAGTCGCGGAAAAATATCTGGCAATGCTTAAGAAAACCGTCTGGCATAAATCCTGGGCCATCGAATATGAAAAGTTCCTTAATGATAGAAATGATTTTTGGAAACAACCGCAATTTCGATATCTGAAAGGCACTATGCCGGAATCAGACTTCCTTATCTCGCCGAGTGAGCCGGAGTTGTGCCTGCAAGAGCTTTTAAAGAATACGAAGAACAGAATGGCATTCGAATATTTCATGGTCTACTGTCTGTTTGAAGGAAAAATCAGTCTTTTCGCAAAGCATCTTTACCGGCTGAACGAATTTAATTATCGAAGAATTCCACGCCATTTCGAAGAAGCTTTGCTCATCTATAATCAACTTACAAAAGGTAAAGGTATTAACCTGACGAAAACAAAGATTTCGCAGGAAACAACTCAGAAGTTTAATGATTTCAACAGAATCCTCGCAAAATATCAAAGGAACAAAACAGCGGCTCGCCAGGAGCTTGAAAAATACAGAGATACCTACTGGTTTTATGGGCAATACTATTATAAGCCTGGAAAGTAATAATATGTTTCGATTAAAAGTTTTCATAATTCTATTTTTTATCTGCATTACATCAATGACAGGGTGCACAGGCGAGAAACCGAATCTTAAAGATTGCAGCTACATCGACAGGCAACCAACAATTTCGCCGGATTATACCGACACAACTATTCCTCCAAATATTGCTCCTACTAATTTTATTATCGAAGAAAAAGGAGCCGCGTATTACGTTAATATTTCCTCTGAAAAAGGTGAGCAAATTGATATATTCAGCCGAACCTCCGAAATTAAAATTCCTATAAAACAATGGAAAAAACTGTTAAACCAAAATCGTGGAAAGTCATTGCTCATAACTATTTTTGTTAAAGACGAAAAGGGCAAATGGAACCGCTTTAGTCCTGTTACCAACCAAATTGCCAAAGAAGAAATCGATTCGCATATTGTTTACCGGCTTATGAAACCTATTTATATGCACTGGGACATGCTGGGCATATATCAACGCGATTTGGGCAGCTATGATGAACGCCCTATTGCATTGAACAGAACGATGGGAAAGAATTGTGTTAATTGTCATTCCTTTCATAATTACAATCCTGACAGGATGATATTTCACATGCGAGCCGGTGCGGTCGGCACGTCAATGATACTGGCATACGATAATGAAACTTATAAGGTTGATACTTCAACATCTTTCAATCACGCTACTTCATACAGGTCATGGCATCCGAATGGAGAAATCATTGCGTTTGCCTTTAATATCGTAAAGCAGGTTTTTCATGCAGTTGGTGAAACCCGCGATGTTTATGACAGGGCTTCGGATTTGCTTTTGTATAACGTTAAGACAAATACGGTCACGACATCGCCTAAGATATCGAGTATAGAACGAATGGAGACATACCCCGATTGGTCGCCTGACGGTAAATATCTTTACTTTTGCAGTGGGCCGGGGCTGGATAGTTTTGGTAATCTCGAGCATCCCTATAAAGAAATGAAGTATGACCTGATGCGCATCTCCTATGACGCGGATGACGATTCGTGGGGAGAGGTTGAGCCGGTCCTGATGGCGAGTGAGATGGATTTGAGTGCTGCGCATCCGAAAATATCCTCCGATGGCAAATATATTCTCGTTTGCATGTCGGAATACAGTTATTTTCCGCTTTATAAGCCGGAGTCGGATTTGTATTTGTTCGATACTCAAACGAAAGAGGTTCGGAAAGCGGAAAAAATCAACAGCGAGCGGGCGGAAAGCTATCACTGCTGGTCCAGTAATGGGAGGTGGGTTGTATTCAGCAGTAAACGTCAAGATGGGATGTGTACTCATTTTTATTTCAGTCATTTCGATTCCAACGGCAAATTCGGTAAGCCGTTTCTATTGCCTCAGAAAGACCCTAAATATCACCAATCACGCGTCATAGTTTATAACGTTCCGGAATTTGTGAGCGGGCCGGTGGAAATACCGCCGCAACAGATACTAAAAACCGCCTGGTCGAAACAGGTAACCAAGGCCAAGCTCGACCCGAAGGTGGAAAAGAAATCAGATAGTCAAGTCGAAGAAACACCATATAAATCCCGCCGTTAATTTGTAGCCGCCCTTTCCAAACCGGACCTATTTTGCCCATTTTAACCCATTCAACTTCGCTCAGGGCAGGTTTTATTTTGCCCATATTATCTATTTTAACTTTGGGTTTGTTTTGCATAAAAAGCCTGATTTGTCGAATGTTCTCTACAAATGTAAAGAGACTTAGAGCAACGTAAGTAATTGTTTTGTAGATGGTTATTAACGTTTGACGCAGGTTGGTCGTGATTAATGATATTGAAAACGAGCCAAATATTATAGGACGTTGTGGATGTGTGGAGGGGAACGGATATTTATTATTTATGATCCCCTGGGGATAAATTTTCGAGTTATGATTTTCTAAGACCATATTATTTAGCTTATGAATGGTTCATAGTCGGATGACTATGAGCGTCTTTCCCGGCGTGTATCTGCTGATACGAAAACCTGCGGTTCTCCGCTATCTTTCGCCTGCCGGCGAGATGTGCCCTGCCACTGCTGCGGCTCACGTTGGCTCCCGAGCCAATAGGTGGGTATTGTACCATATTTTTGCGACAAAAGCAAAGTAAAACGGCCAAAAATCACCAAGACTCAACACTGTTTAACTCATGCACGAGGAGACGCTGGGGGAGGCTGCGGAGTGAGCTAAAGTAAATTAACGTGACTAAAGTGAACTAAAATTGAAAGATTTTTTCCATCCACTCTATCGCCTGTGCTGCCGGTGGCCAGCATGAGGTGCCTTATAGGCACAATAACATTTATATTCCCCTGATGCGACTTATGATTGTAGCCTATCGGGGATAAACTCCAGCCAGCATGAGGGGCTGTGAAGTGAGCTAAAGTTGAATGGATGAAGACAGAGAACGGAAGATGTAGGTTTTGGATTTTGCTTGTATCGGGTAGATTGTTGAAGTATGGACATAAAAAAGGCCCTACCTAACGGCAGGGCCAATTCGGTTTTTCAAGCTGCGTTCCTGGTTACATAGGGACCACATTAGTCGCACATGGACCTTTTTTGCCCTGCCCGACTTCATACTCAACCTTTTGTCCTTCGTCGAGCGATGCATAACCACCTGTTTTAATCTCTGTGTGGTGGACGAATAAATCCTCGCCGCCATCGTCCGGATTAATAAAACCAAATCCCTTGCTCGCGTTGAACCATTTTACTGTACCTATACTCACTTGTACTTCTCCTTAGCCCTTAAAGACCACATAATATAGTATCTCTCACTTTTAATTTACTGGGGGATACTCCTGAGAGATGAAAGAATATTCGCCATTAAGTTAGCCACTATAACGTGATAACCAATATGATGCAAGGGAAAAATAAATTTATTTTTTTATTACCTATGCCGCCGGAGGCTCCGTCTCGTCTAAAGCGGAGTGAACGCCAGCCGGATCTTCGCTATGCTACAACACGATGGACGAAAGATGATGGACGATAGACGAAGTGGCGGAGTGATTAAAATCGGTGCGAACGGAAGGTAGAAATTGCGAATAGAATTTGGAATTGAGAATTTAGAGTTTAAGAACTGCTGTAAGTTTTTATGCCTTTTTGATTTTTGCATAGTTCAAGAGTTTTTTTGACCTGCCAACGGACGAAACGCGGGGCGCCGCAAATAAGATAAATTCCGATTATGAGCATAAGACACCAACCTATAATCTGTGTTATATTAAAGTAGTATCCTAAAGTAGCATTAGCACTGTAGGATTTTAACTGAAAATACCTGACCAAAAAAACAATTACAGTTGAAATCACATTGTAAAGACAATAAACGCCTGCAAAAATGCAAATCAGGCGAAAAGCGACGGGCAGCCATTGTATTTGAATGTCGGGCTCGGGAAATTCATCTTTACCTACAATCACAGAAGCTAATCGTTCACGTTTGTACATAAATAGATAGCAGATTACAAAAAGGGACACGGCCAGGATGAGCAATATTATTATAAATCCTGTTATTTCCCCAAAATAGCTCTCTTGCTGCCTCAAGACCGGAACAGCAGATAAGAAAGTAAACATCTGTGGTAATATGCGCATAGCGAAGTATATGCCCATCGCCGTCAGAATGATTTTTGTGAACGAATGAAGCTTATTCATTTTTCAGTCCTTTCCGAATCGGGAACTGTGTGTAAAGAGCGGTTAGCCTGCCAGCGTATAAAAGCAGAAGCTCCAAAGATGAGGTAGAAGGCAAGCAATGCTTTGAACAGCCCGAATATATTTAAGTATTGCCGTCTAAAAGATTTTCCAAAAGAGCTCACTAATTTTTCACCTTCTATGATGTTGTTGAAGGCGGAATCTATGAAAGAAGGAATTCTTGAAATGTAATAAAACGCTGCCGGTAACATCATAAGGCCAACAAAGAACAGACCTATGCGAAGGGCCTTAATTATAAAGATTCTTTGTTCGTGCCGGCTTAATATTTCTCCCGGGCCTGCTATTTTGCGGCAAAGGC
>JASFVS010000183.1:0-6536 GCA_050049715.1 Phycisphaerales bacterium | reverse complement strand
TGTACACACTCGTTGTCCACCAACAAGTACCCAATGTAATCAGGTAGAGACAAGGTGCCCGACAATATCGACAAGATGTCCGCCTGTGTACACTCGATGTCCACCTACAGAGACCCAATGCACCCAAGAAGATACAAAGTGCCCGGAAATACCGACGGTTTGCCCGGTCGTGCAGACTCAGTGTCCTGCAACAGAAACCCAATGTACACAAGTAGAGACAAGATGCCCGGTGATACGGACTCGGTGCCCGGCAGTAGAGACACGGTGCCCGATAAAAGAAACTGAATGCCCACAAGACCAAACTATGTGCCCGCCTGTGGAGACTGAGTGTCCGCCGACAGCGACGGCGTGCAGCCCAACTCAGTGTCCTCAAAAGACTATGTGTCCGGCCGTAGATACAAGATGTCCGGCAATAGATACCCTATGTCCGATCGTAGAGACACAATGCGGGCCCACTACTATTTGTCCAGACCCAACAGGGGCTTGCAGAACATCGACATGGGGGAATCCGGTGGGACTTGGGACAACAGCGAGGGGGATAAAATACTCCCCTATTGTAGTGCAATGTCCGGCAATCGATGTAAAATGTCCAACTGTTATCGCGAAAGCTTTTTCAGCACAAACACGATAACTTATTAGATAAAAGTAGCTTCAAACCGCTGCGTTGAAAAACAAACGCAGCGGTTTTTATATTATAATTACATATCAAGTAATCCATTTACAAATTCACTCAATCTCTCGCAACTTATGTAAATTTTTCTGATTGCTAAGGTTACAAGATTAGTTATAATCCACCGCGTGAGTCTGATTAAGCAAGGAAAAACTGAAGAACCGACCACCGGCTATCAAACAGACACACCAGCGGAGCTGGGATCTGTTATCTCCGTAATAGCAGGCCTGGCGGCCGCCTGGATTGCAGCAGGTTCGACCGGATTGTTAGCACATCCCCTTAGACGAGCACTAACGCTATTAACTTTGGGTGTGGCTATCACAGCACAACATCCCTCCCCATGGCGAAAGAAAAAAGACCTTATAGCTATGTCGGTAATAATCGGCTTAGCCATGCTTTTAATAGCATCATCCTTGCCGGTAGTAAACATAATGGCCGTCTCGCTCATTATGGCGTCCCTCGCATTCAAATCGAAGGGACAAACAAAGAAAATACTGCATATGTCATCTATCGCCATAGTAATCTTCGGCCTTTATCGCATGGCCTGTACATCTATTCCTTTCGTCTGGTCGCTGGCTGACTCTCTTGGGCGTATCCTTGGAAACATCGGCGGCCTTGTTAGTCACCAACCCTTATATCTTGGAGCTATATTTGCCGGCCTCGACTTTTTAATTTTAATGATTATATTCTGGATTCTATGGTTAGCCTGGAGCCCGAAACCAAGACTGGTACGGGCAACATACAGCCTCCTGGCTATCGTTGCCGGTCACCTCTGCTATTTAATTATACTGTCATATACTCCACAATTACTCGCAGCAGTAGCCGAACCGGCAGAACAGGCAGGTTGGTCATGGGCGGGCTTATTGCATAAAACTGTACCCTGGAACCTGCCCATATTAGCCTGTGCGATTCATCTGCTGATTGTAACAGCCATGTTTCGATGGACTACCTGGCCTGCGACGAATAGTATGTCGAACGTAAAAAATGCCTCCATACGCTCCCGATGGATTCAACACACACTACGAATTGCAGCCCCAATTCTGGCCATCCTGCTGCCCCTTATAGTTGCGCTTTATCCGGCCAAACTCGATATCCAGGGTAAGAAGATTGTCTTCTATGAAAAAGGATTTCTCAACTGGCATAAACCTACGCACGGCCAATACGGAAGACTCTCGAGCGGAATGTATGGAATGCTTCCGGTCTTTCTCGATAGTCTCGGAGCCAGCAGCCTTATATCGGAAGAACTATCAGAAGAAGACCTGCGGGATGCCGACGCATTAGTCCTGCTTTTCCCCGATGAGCCATGGACCGATGGGCAGCTCGAACGAATCTGGAACTTCGTTCGTAACGGCGGCTCACTTTTAGTTATGGGTGAACACACCACGCGAGATGAGAATGGAAGCAATCGATTCAACGAAGTGCTGGAACCGACGGCTATAAGAGTAAATTTCGATTCGGCTACATTTACTGTTGGCGGCTGGTTACAGTCATACGAAACGATTGCCCACCCTACAACATCGGGTGTTCCGGACGACCGGAACCAATTTGGCGTGGTTATCGGCGCTTCTCTCGAAACGAGCTGGCCTGCACGCCCATTTTTAATTGGACGATGGGGATGGTCCGACCCGGGAGATGAGGGAAGTGACCGTGCTATGATGGGTAACGGTGACTATGATTCGGGCGAAAAACTCGGCGATTTAATTCTCGCGGCCGAACAGCCGCTGGGTAAAGGCCGGGTCATTGCTTTCGGTGATACATCGGGTCTGACAAACGGTATTAACGTCGGCTCTTATACATTTACTTCAAGGCTATTCGGCTATCTGGCCGGTGACACTAAAAATGCACAATCGCTATGGCGGCAGTTTTTTGGTATCCTGACTTGTGGCCTGCTATGCTGCCTATTAATACATAACGTCGGAGAATGGAAGGTCGCCCTCGTAGGGCTTGGTTTGGCCGGCTCGCTTGCTGTCTCTACTTCAATAAGCCATAGTGCCGCTGAGATTCTTCCTGATGGACGTTACAAATCACCCAACAACTTAGCCTACGTTGACTCATCTCACTTTGAAGCTTACAGCGGGGAATCCTGGCGAGCCGACGGCGTTGGAGGGCTTATACTCACACTTATGAGAAACGGATATCTCGTCCATACTCTCCAGGAGTTCACGGCCGAAAGAATTGCACGGGCGGACCTTTTGGTATCTATTGCGCCCTCGCGAAAGTTCTCGAAAACCGAGCAAACCGCAATAAGAGATTTTATAAATGACGGCGGCAAATTTGTTATCATGGTAGGACTGGACCATGCCCAAGCCAGCCGTTCCCTGCTTTCTTCACTCGGCTTTACTATTGGCCTTGCCGGGCAGGATTCCCTCGAACCCGTACCTATGGGATACTTCAAATCTCCATACCTCAGTTCGGGAGAACAAAGTGTTTTCGTGCGCTTTCACGCGGCCTGGCCCGTCACCTGCAATGACCCCGAAGCCGAGGTAATCACATACGGCAAAGGTAATGTGCCGGTTATTATTGTACGTCAACTTGGAGCCGGAAAGGTTGCGGTTATTGGCGATACCTGTTTTGCAATGAACAAAAATCTCGAATGGGAAGGGGGAGAAACTTTCGAAGGCATGAGGGAAAACGCCGATTTCTGGCGATGGTTCATCACAAAATTACGTGACCAGGAGATGTGGATTCCCCCTGCCCTTCAAAATCAGCCTGTATCCGGACAATCGAATACTTCTAATCAGGAGGTTGCAAATTGAAACGGTCGTGGATTGGCCTGGCATTATTGAGCGGCTCATGGCTGTTCGCACTAAGTTACTACCACAAGGCTAACTGGCTGGCCTGGGTAATACTTACGGCCACCGGAACGATACTACTGATCGGAGTCCACATTCGCAAGCCGACAACGACCATAGCGGGATTGGCCGCCGTAATGTTGCTGCCTGCAATTGACTTAGCCCCATGGCCCTACCGCTTAGCTTTATTGCTTATATTCACCGGCCTTTTACTTGGCATCGTGCCAATCCCCCGCCGCTGGCCCAAAACTCTCGCATCAGCGTTCATCACGGCTGGTCTTATTTTAACGGCGCAATCAATTGCAATCTTCGGCTATGAGTATATCACCGCAAGGTCACACGAACTGATATGGCCTTTCCCCGAAATTATTTATACAATTTCCAGGCTGTTAGGCGCCCGGGCCGCGTTAAATGGTACTAATCTTGCCCTGTATTCTCCGAGACTTGTTCATCCCGTAGGCACTACATGGGAACTGTTTTTAGACCCGGCCACGTTATGCTTCCTCGTCGGTGCCATTGTAATGTTGTGCCTGCAGATGCCTGTAATCTCATTTAAAGACAAGCAAACATTTCCTTTAAGGAAACGTTTAACAACTCTCATAATCATTACGTTCATCTGGTTGTTCGCCCGCACTGCTATAATGATATCGATTTTCATACACCGGGCCCTTCGGACTGAATACGGCGAAGAACTGGCACTTGTCAACCAGTTCTGGAATCCCTGGCTGCACTTGGTTCTTCTAACGGGGCTTATATTTCTGACTATTAGGTTTGTGCACACACCGTTTGGCGAAGAGCAGGTTTTAGTGCCTCTACCGGAAATCAAACCCAATAAACGTATTAAAACATCCGTTCTTGTCTTTGCAGGAAGCTTCATGCTGATAATGGGTTTGTTCTTGGACATGCCGGGACGACGCAAAGCTGGACGTGTTTTAGTCGATGAACACAAATCGACATGGGAGCGCACCGACAAAGCATTTGATACTGAATGGTATGGTCACGATTCCGGATATAACTATGCCTGCATCTACGATTATTGTTCACGTTTTTTCGATATGTCCCGCCTCAATACTACTCTCGATGACACCGCTGTGCAAAACTGTGATGTTCTTATAGTTAAAGTTCCCACTTCCCGATATACTCCCGAAGAAATAGCAACAATAGAACGATTCGTCAAACAAGGAGGAGGCTTGATGCTTGTCGGCGAACACACGAATGTTTTCAATACAGGTACATATATAAATGAAATAGCCGAGACCTTTGGTTTTAGTTTTCGCTATGACTGCCTTTTTGGCGTTGAGACAGTTTTCGAGCAATTCTACCACCCACCATTAATTCCGCACCCGATAGTTCAAAATATGCCCCCGCTCCATTTTGCAGTATCCTGCTCCATCGATCCAGGAATAAGTTCCGGTCGAGCAGCTATTCGCTCTACCGGCCTGAAAAATCTGATGGCCGATTACCACGCAAGCAACTTCTACCCCCAGGTCGAAGACCGGGCGGAGATGCGTTACGGAGCTTTCGTACAACTATGGACAAAACATCATGGTGCCGGCCGAGTCGTAGCTTTTTCTGATTCGACCATTTTTTCAAACTTCGCCACCTTCGAACCGGGAAAAGCGGAATTAATGCTCGGAATGATTGAATGGCTTAACTATCGCAATCGTCTTATTAATCTGTGCCCACTTTTAATTATTTTAGGGCTTATATTCATTGCCGGAGGACTGGTTCTGTCAAGAGGCTGGAGCGAGGTATGGTTGGCTCTTTTCGGCACAGCAGTTTTTGGCTGGGCGGTTGCAGCAGCAAGTACACGGGCAATTCACCAGTATTCCATGCCCCTTCCGAAAGCTGTTCGGCCTATGGTTCAGGTTGTTATGGACCGTACAGTGTGCGATGCAACTTTGCCCAAAAGTGGTTTCATCGCCGGCACAAGAGAGGGATTCGGAATTTTCGAGCGGTGGATTCTGCGCCTTGGGTATTTTACTTCCCGTAAAAAAGGTACTGATGCACTGACCGGCGACCTTATAATATTTATACATCCCCATTTAGATGTTAAAAGCCGGTTCCGCGAGGAATTGGTCAATTACGTCGAATCCGGAGGAAAAGTACTCATTCTGGATTCACCCGCAAACGCCGAGTCAACTGCAAACAGTCTTCTGCACCCATTCGGGCTAACAGTGAATCGAAGCCCACAAATTAACGGCCAATTAAAAGCGCCTGGAGGCTGGCCGATAATAAGTATTGATTCCGCCTGTCAGATAGAAGGAGGAGAGCCGATAATGTGGGCGGCAAATATGCCGATAGCCGCAAGGGCCCGCCACGGCAAAGGAACTGTAACCGTTATTGGTTTTGGTTCACGATTTGCAGATGCCCATATGGGCGTCACAGGTGACGTTATTCCGAGCGAAGAACTAATGAAAGTCTTTAACCTGCAATTCACAATGATAAAATCCATCATTTCCGGACCATAATTTCTAACCAATACTCAAAAACTTATCTCCATATAAAATAAGGCTTTATGGCAAGTTTTCCCCTAAAACGTTCATCGAGAAAAAATATACCCCAGAATTAAACATTCATTTATTTCAATAAAAGTTAGTTCGTACTAATTTCCGCTTGACTTTTTACAAACAAAAGAGTATAATAATAATGTTCGAACTTTAATGGGGCGGTAAGTTTAGCCTTGTTCGCAAAACTTTCCTACCGAATTGGAAGAGGACAAGCACATTGAAATTCTGCATAGAGCAGAAATAAATATATAGACTCGTTAACTGAGACTGATTAACAAACTTCAATAGGAAGGGAAAATTGATGAAAAGAAAATACGATTTGATGATAAGGAGATTTTTACTACTCATCATTGCAGTGCTGTTAGCCGTAACAGTTCTGGGTTGCAATGATCCGAATTCAATTGAAGCAAACCACAAAAGATTGACTTACCTTGCTCAACAGGAGCTTCAACAGGGATTATCTACTTCCATGTTCAATTTACAGGCACAAACACAGGTTCCAGCAAAATAGACTTTTGCAGTATGTATTTAATCTACCTCAGGTGTTCTAATGACACCTGAGGT
>JASFVS010000182.1:0-6537 GCA_050049715.1 Phycisphaerales bacterium | reverse complement strand
TTACAAATAGACAAAATGAAGAGTTCAACCGTTTAGGTTTAACCTTCCAAAAACTTGGAAGCAGACCGTTGCAGTTGATTGATTGTCAAAATTTGTTTTGTGAGGTAGATAAGTATGCACGTCTAGCACATCCGGACATAGATGGAGGAAGTAAAAGGATGCGAATAAAGCAAAAGTACAGGTTGAATCCACACCCGATTGAATATTTGTATCCGCCAAAATGGAAGATTGACACAAGCGTCTTTGCGGATACTTAAAGTGGGGAACTATAGTTATCCTTCAAGCTTCGGACCTTTTAACTTTGCATCTTTAAGTTCCAAAAAACACCTTTGGCCGGTTTTGTTTTCTACCTGAAATCGGAGATAGGAATCCTTAAGTTTCTCGGTATCAAGAGCCAAACGAAGCATTTTGCGAAGTCTTCCCACCCATTTCTTCTCAATAGCCTTCTTGAGATCTCTATCCCATTCTTCATCATCGGAGCTTATTACGATATCAATTCGAGTTCTACTAAATTCTTTAACTTCAACCTGTCCATTCATAGTGCCCGATGGCTCTTCTTGTAGTTTAGCTAAAGTCGGCCTGCCCCAACATTGAATTTCGTCCGCCATATACAGGAGGAAAGACAAAGTATTAAATTCCAAGTGGTAGATGTCTGGGCATGTGTGGCTGGCGATCGCACGTAGGATTTCTCGGCGAATCAAGAATTGCTTAGCATCTTCTTCCGTTAGCGGAGACCACCAATCATGGCATAAATCTGATTCAAGAAAATACACAAGCGCCTTACTGATCAGTAGGGAACTAACAACACCGTGATCAAGATTATCAAAGGATTTTAGAAACTTCATGTAGTACTTATTCTGAAGGTGTGTGACGTAAATTTTTTCATCTTTACTTTCGTTTTCGTCATTCGGGGGCCTTGTAGCTTCAGCAAGTATAACCGGTTTGGAAGACATCAGGTGAATCAAGGTGTCATGAAAAGGCTGCATTTGTTGTGAAAATGAAAATCTAAGATCTCCCTGTGGTAATAGACCTTGTTGAGTAAATGCCTTACGAGCTCGTTCATTAACTCGCTCCAATTGAGAAAGTGGATATCCAATGTCATGGCATAATGCGACAAGTGCCCACATACACTCCCATTCAGTTGAGGTAATTTTTCCGTGAAGTTTTGTGTCTGCTACAAGTTTGCTACCGAAGCAACTCTTCAAAATACCTTGGCCAATGATCCATACCCGAAAGGAGTGCACAATATGGTCCCTATACTTTTCCGGAGACGCACCATACATTACTCCTTCAAATTCAGAAAATCCGCTGAGTACTTCTTGAAGTTCAGTAACACCTAACGATGCCTCGTCAAAAAAGGTACCTATAGTACGGTCTTTGCCTTTAGGCCACTCTCTTGGGTCATTTTTTTTGAGTGTTTTTAAAGCATCTTTTAGAATAGTAGGCCAGATATGTTTCAGTAAATGCTCTCTTGCTTTATTCAGATTTTTATCTTTACCGATATCAATTTGGCGAATTAGGCTCTTAGTTTTTCGAGACAGAAAACCTACAGAAGTGTTTTTTTTGATATATTGAAGCAGAACTTGATCGCCTTTGCCACTGTCATTTAGCATGAACCGGGGTTTTGGAAATCGCATGACAGTTCTCCACTTGTAGGCTTTTTCTGAGTCCCTGGTGTACTGGGCACTCAAGACAGTTTGTGTGCTGTAGCCGTTTATATAGATTTGAGATCTGTGGACTCGCTAGAATCTGAGATAGTGTCATATTATGGACGGATAAATCCCAATTACGGCGCTTATAGTGTTTGAATACTTCACAAGGGAGGACGTTGCCATCAGCCTGAATGACTAGCTTACCAAATCCAGCCCGGCAAGGAACTTGATTTCCGGGGATTATGCCATTGAACGGCGATCCCGTACGTATGTCAACACTGCTCTGTGCGCGCAAACGGAGGAGTTCCCTTACAAATGAGTTTTCTTCTTCCGGATGCAATTCCAACTCTGCTCGGTTCAGAGCGCCCCTTCCTTGAGGAACAAAACGCAAAATGCTGATTCTTGGTATCTGCAAATCTTTGGCTATGTTAATAAGTTGACTAAAATCGTTGGTGTTGACTCTAAGCGGTACAAAGTTCATCTCGCATTCGATATTGGCTTGCAGACAGTTCTGTAGAGAAGTTAACAGGCATTCAAAGCTTCCTGGAGTTTGCGTAATGTGGTCATGTGTCTCAGCACTTGCTCCATGGAAGCTGAAAATGAACTTTATGCCTTTGATTCCAGCACAACTCTCTATGATAGTAGGAGGAAGGCTAATAATATCTTGAGTAGTCGAAGCAATCCCACATGTAAATACTTCAACGAGCATTCCCGTTTCAAGAACCCGATAGACAACGGGTAAGAAATTCTCGTCAGCGGTGGGTTCACCACCGCCTAGACTCACTTTCACTGCACCCAATTGTCCAGCCTCTTTGACTAGGCGTACTGTTAGCTCATATGGCAATCCATTCGTACAACTAGGGTTTGATTCGGACGAACAATGCAGACACTTAGATGGACACCAATCTGTTAACTCTAACGTTAATTCCTCGAATCCTTTCACGGAATCGCTCTTTCGAAATAACATCGCTATTAATTCACGATATTATGGCTGAGAATGTCAAAAAAGGCAAGAAAAAAAGGAAAAAGGTGCACAATTTATTTGGGTCGAAATTTAAAATTGCAAACTCTCCATAATATTTTTTCGCCGCTTTATCGTATGCCATACCGGCCTCTTTTTCATCTTTGAAATAACCTAAGTGCTTTTTCTTACGATTAATCGAGATTTGCGCTCGCCATTTATTGTACCTTTTATCATGCCATACCCCCCTGTACTTTGAAGAGTTGTTTTTCTTTAAACAGCGTACATTTCTGTTATTCTCAGCGCGCGTGGCAAGCCGCAAATTGGCCTTACGATTATCTAATCCGTTATGATTGATATGGTCCACGAACATGCCTTCTGGCGTATTCATTATTACTCTGTGCATCATTGTCGTCATTTGCTTTTTCCTTTTTTTATACCACTTACCTCTTATAGCATAAAACGTACTGTTATGCCTCCCGGCGTACCATTTATATTTAGCGATACGTTCGTAATCATCCGGGTCAACGATGGCGTATTGGCCGTGCGTGAGGGGGATTCTTCTGAAGGTATAGCCGTATCGCAGGCGGCGATAGAGAAGGGCCAGTAAGATGAACGGCCTTTCGAGGCAAGAAGGAATTGTGACGGAAAAGTTGAGCTTAATGGTAAGCTCCCCATCGCAGTATTTAGTGAATAGTGAATAGTATTTAGCCAAATTTCGGATAACCAAATACCAACGACTAACGACCAGGAACTGTTTTGGCCGGGGGTTGAAAAAAGCCGTCCCCATAATTGGAGGGGGCCTACAGTTTTGGCAAAAATTTTAGGAATTTTTTAAAAAATAAAATTGCTAAGTGTTTGTAAGGAAGTGACTAAAAATTTTGGCAAGAATTTTATTTTTGTATTTACCCCCCTACACTTTTGGCAAATATTTTCACTTTTTTCATCATTTTCAGATTTTTTAGGGAACAGATAGGGTCGTGGAGGCAATCTTTTATACAAAGAAAAGGGATTATCGCGTCGCAATTGCAACTTGAGCCGGATTTTCTCGATGGTGGACGCAGGGGTTGAACAGGGGATGTGTGCGAATTAAGCCGTTTTTCCGTTGACGGGGGGACGGCTTATATGGTATAAGTGTATTTAAAGGAGTATGCGTCGGTGTAAGTTTTACAACGGTGGATTCTCATCTTTATTCAAACGAGGTTTCTGCATTGTTCGGTGCTCTTTCCGAAGCGAATTTGGGGTTGTTGCTTTTGTTGTGGTAGGATATGAAGGCAGGAGGTCAGTTCGGCGTTGGGGGGCATTTCGAGTGGTTAAGGTCTTTCGAAATCCAGCGATGTTTCAGGGCCGGCCGGCGTGCGACCGGCTCTTACGATAGCTTTATTCAACGAAGGAGGTGGAGTATGCATAAGTTAACTTGTTTGGTATCCTGTATTGTTGTGCTGTGCCTGTTTTTATCGAACCCGGCCAACGCGGAACTCGTCGGCTGGTGGAAGTTCGACGAGACGGCCGGCACCGTAGCCGCCGATTCATCCGGCAACGGCAACGACGGAACACTTATTAACGGGCCGGAGTGGGTGGACGGCTGGATTGACGGCGCGCTGCAGCTCGACGGAGTCGATGATTACGTGGAACTGCCAATCGGCGGGGTTATATCGACCCTGGATGAGTGCACCATGGCTGTATGGGTGAACTGGTCCGGCCAGGGCAACTCGTGGCAGCGAATTATCGACTTCGGCACAGGGACCGCTAACTATATTTATGTCACGCCGAGTGCGTCGGGGTTTGGTGATGCGCTGCATGTGGCGATTGTGAACAATAACGGGATATGGAACGAGTTCAGTTCGAGTGAGGGGGCATTGCCGACCGGCTGGCACCATCTTGCGGTGACTGTGAGTGTGAGTGAGGCGGCTATGGCTATGTACCTCGACGGCGAGCTTGTCGGCTCGATGGAAGAGACGGTAAACTCGATAAGCGGGCTTGGTGAGACGACACAAAACTGGCTTGGTAAGTCACAATACGAAGACCCGGCCTTTGACGGGTCGGTGGATGATTTCCGCCTGTATAATGAGGTGCTGTCTGATATCGACCTTCATGCTATCGCGGTTGAGGATTATCAGCAGGCGTGGAGGCCCAGGCCGGTCAACGGCGAGGTGGATGTGGCGCTCGATGCGAAGCTTGTGTGGAATCGGGGGATTATCAGCGATGATACGTTCGAGCTGTACAACGAGCATCAATTGTACATCGGGACCGACTTCAACGATGTGAATTCGGCGACTGTGCCAACGGTAACCGTAACAGATGCCAATGAATATGCGATGCTTTTTGATTACGATACGACGTATTACTGGCGCGTTGATGAGGTGGGTGACCCGAATAATCCGGTGAAAGGTAATGTCTGGAGCTTTACGGCACGCAACTTTATCGTGGTCGAGGACTTCGAGGATTATAATGACTTCGAGCCATATACGGTATATCTGGCGTGGATAGACGGATGGGAAAATCCTGAAAACGGTGCGACAGCGGGTTATCCTGAGCCGATGTTTATAAACGGGGAACATTACGTGGAAACCACAATCGTTTACGGCGGTGGACAGTCGATGCCTGTATTCTATGATAACAGTGCAGGATTATCCGAGGTGACAAGGACGTTTAATGCCGACTGGGCGGTGGATGATACTGTGACGCTGACACTGTTTTACTACGGTGATGCGAGTAACGATATCGAGCCGATGTATGTGGCCCTCGACGAGGATGCGGTGGTGATGCACGAGAATCCAAGAGCGGTGCTGGATAATTACTGGACGCGATGGGATATTCCGCTGCAGGCGTTCGCGGACCAGGGTGTTGACCTGACTAATGTGGTTTCGATGTCCATCGGTATGGGCGACAAAGCCAACCCTCAGCCCGGCGGCGGTATGGGTAAGGTGTTCTTCGATGATATTCGTCTGTATCGGTCTGAAGCCGCAGAAACCGAACTGCCTGATTCGGTTGACCCCGGCACTGATAATCTGGTGGCTTATTACGCCTTTGAAGATAATCTCGAGGACAGCTCGGGTAACGGCCTGCATGGTACGCCGCAGGGTAATCCACAGTATGTTCCAGGTGCGACCGGTTATGGTACGGCGATGGCATTTGATGCTTCTTTTGACCATATTGAGCTGCCTATCGGTTCTGCTATTGGTTCACTGTCAGACATTACTGTAGCGTGCTGGACAAATTTTGAGGGTGGAAGCGGCTCCTGGCAGCGTCTCTGGGATTTCGGTGTTATTCCTGAAGTCGGTACTGACCCGAATTTCTACATGTTCGTTACGCCGCGATGGGGCACCGATGGTGGAATGCGATTTGCCATCGCAAATGGTACGGAAACAAATATCACAGCGTCGGCGCCACTTCCATCAGGATGGCATCATGTAACGGCTGTAATAGACAGCTCGACTATGATGATGAAGCTTTATCAGGATGGACAGCTCGTTGCGGAAGGTGATACGCCGACTTTGCCGTCAGATGTTGGAGTAACTGAACAGAACTTTTTGGCCAGGTCACAATTTGCGGCGGATGATTTCTACTTAGGCAGTCTCGATGAGTTCAGGATATATGACAGGGCTTTAACTTTAGGTGAAATACGTTATCTTGCAGGCAGATAAGTGTTTGTTGGATATTATTAATGACCTAACGAATTTTACTCTTTCAACGGTGAGTTGTTTTTATATGGAACGACAGAGTGCAATTTTTAAAGGAGGATTGTTATGTGCAGGCAGTTGACGTATTCGATTATCTTTTGTTTAGCGTTGGGTCTGATTTTGCCGAGTACAGCCAGTGCCGAGCTTGTCGGCTGGTGGAAACTCGATGACGGCTCCGGTACCGTTGCCGTCGACTCAAGCGGCTTCGGACGTGATGGAACCTTAGAAGGTGACCCTCAGT
>JASFVS010000004.1:0-23803 GCA_050049715.1 Phycisphaerales bacterium | reverse complement strand
ATTATTCACAGCTACACACTTTGATTATGGTAGTAGTGAGGATAAGCAATTAGATGATATTCTTGAGCGAGTATCGAAACACAAAGACTCAGCAGTGGCAGAATACACAGAAAAGTTTGATGGCGTCAAACTCACACCTGAACAATTCCGAATCAATAAAGAGGAATTAGAAAAGGCCCATAAGGAAATTGATAAAAAACTTCTGGAATCAATTCGTCAAGCAATCGAAAATGTCAGGAAGTATCAAACTGAAATCTTCGTAGGCAACTTCAAACATCCGGGCATAAAGTACACTCCTATTAAGCGAGTTGGTATTTGTGTGCCGGGGGCGTCTGCGCCATTGCCATCTACCGTGATAATGTGTGCGGTACCAGCACAGGTGGCTGGCGTAAAAGAAATTGTTATTGTGTCACCACCGAGATACAATGGCAGTATTCACCCTGTAATCTTAGCAGTTTGCCATGAATTAAGAATTAACGAAGTTTATCGTATCGGCGGGGCACAGGCCGTAATGGCCTTAGCTGTTGGAACTGAAAAAGTTAAACCTAACGTGGACAAAATAGTTGGGCCTGGCAATCAATGGGTACAAATGGCAAAGAAAAAAGTACTTGGGTTAGTTGGTATCGATTCAATCGCGGGGCCAAGTGAAGTTCTTGTCATCGCAAACGAAAAAGCAAATCCATCGTGGATTGCTGCAGACATGTTAAGTCAGGCAGAACATGCACCAGGGAGCGCTGTTGTATTAACTAACTCGCAAAAATTGGCTGTAGAAGTTTTAGAACAACTTAAAAACCAGGTAAGGCAACTAAATCGCACAGAAGAAACAATAAAATGCCTTAAGGAATTCGGTGGCATTGTCGTATTTTACGATATGGAAGATGTAATTGATTTTGCAAACGTCTTTGCGGCAGAACACTTACAAATCCAGTGTGGAGATGAAAGCAGAAAAATTGCTGAAAAGATTAAAAATGTCGGTGCTATATTTATAGGGGATTACAGTCCCGTTGCAGTCGGTGATTACTGGGCGGGCCCGAGTCATACTTTACCAACGGGCACTAGCGCGAGGTTTTTCAGCGCTTTAAGTGCCAATGATTTTATCAAGTCAACGAGTATTATTGAGTACACAAAGGAACAGCTGGCAGAAAGCGCTGAGGATATTATCCGCTTAGCAGAAGTTGAGGGGCTTGATGCGCACGCAAAGAGTGTAAGAATCCGGCAAGAGCAGCAGAGTACATAACTACAGAATAAAAACTACACATCCCAGTTGAGTTTATCCTTATATCGCCAGTAGAAGCGACCCAATATATAGCCGGCGATAAACAGCAGATAAATGAAGGCTACACTGAAAAATAAATAAGATAACCAGTGGATAAACACTTCTTCTGATTGTTTCAACATCGGCCCCAAAATATTACGTAAAACATAAAATATCATGGCAAGGCAATAAAACATCAGAACCAGTCCGCAGTATTGCAGGAATGTTCTGGAAATTGAACGAATGAGTAATACAGGATTCATCCCATCGGCCGAGTTGAACATAACAACCGCTAATGTCACCATCGGGAAAAAGATAATTCCACAAGTTAGCAAGGACCAGAAAACAACAGCGCTCATTTCGATTTCATGAAAATGTGTATAGCCGCGATAAAAAGTTGCCGGGCCAAGAGTAAAAGCATAGCATACGACCAGCCTTATACATTGCCGTCCCATTTCTTCCAGTTTTGGGTAGTTGCCTATTATCTCAGGTGCTCTGACACAGCCGGCGGCACTGCCACGAACACACTCGGAAAAGTACCAATACATATATAAATAAATCATGAAAATTTTAGCGACGAAACCCAAAATTTCACCTATGCAACAAAACATTGTCGCAACGTCGATTAATATTCTTAGCAGGAGAATAAGTAAAATAGCGCTAAGACCTTCTTTGCTTGTAGGATACAGGAATATATCAACAAACCAGGGCAATTTACGTTCATCGACGGGCTCAATTTTTATTACTTCTTTCTCCTGCTCAGGTTTTTGCAATTGTTCAATATCTTTTGCAGGCATGTCATATTGCCCGGCCTGCCCATCTTGGCTTTCAGATTTGCGAGGGACATCTAAAAGAGACAAATCGTAGTCAGAATATTTAGGAGCGATGCCAGAATCTCCGGAAGCGCCTTGTTCCGAAATGGGGCCTGTGCTTTCACTTTCAAGCTGTGGTACTAAAATTACGTTCTTACATTTCGGGCAATTGCCTTTTTTGCCCGCATGGATTTGAGGGACGCTTAATTTACTGCCACAGTTATTACAGCGAAACTTTATCATAAAAATCCACCACTCACTCAGACATTTTATCTATTAGGTTACAACCAATTACACTTCCCAGTTGAGTTTATCCTGATGTAGCCAGTAGAACCTTCCTAAAAGATGAGCACCTATCAATGCCATGTAGATAATAACTGAGCTAAAAATAAAACCGGCGATTGGCGAATTCGACACTTCAATAGGAATCAAGCCAATTAAAATAAGTGGTATAACCAAAATCAAAATGAGCCGTAAATAAGGCGAAAGCGTCCTGCGTACTGAGCTTATAAGCAAATGGGGATTTATGCCGCGCGCCGAATCGTGCATAACAACAGACAGTAATCCCATCGGGAAAAACAAAACCGCATACATTAGTAACAGCCAAAAAACCACATCGGCCTTCCTCGCAATCAACATATAAAAAACAAACGGCCCAAAGAAAACCAAAAAGCATCCCATTATATTTACCACCTGCCCGCACATATCACTCATAGCAGGGAGTCCACCAAAACCCTGAGGTGCTCGCACCCAGCCATCGGCGCTGTCACGGACGCATTCGGCAACATACCAGTACATGTACAGGAAAACGAGGGCATACGTGATGAGACCTGCAACGCCAACAAGATAATAAAGCATTTCAGGAAGAATTCTAACCAGCAGCGCGAAAAACGGTCTGACTCCGATGAAAACAACAAAATGTTTCAGACCCGGCTTGCTGAAAGGATATAAAAGGATGTCTATAAACCAGGGAAGTTTGCGCTGCCGGGGTGATTCAGCTTTTTTCGGTGATTTTTTGTAGAGTTCCCCTTCAAACGCGTCGCTTTGATTGACTTGTTGACTTTGGATTATTTTTTGCTCTTCGATGTCCAGCAAATTTAAATCATAATCCGAATACTTAGTGCCGGCTTTTTCAGACGCCGGGACGAAGATAACGTCATAACATTTAGGGCATCTGATTTTTCGGCCTGCATATTGTTCGGAAACAGTGGACTCATAGCCGCAGTTGGCGCAATAAAATCTGATAAAAGAACCTGCATCGTCCACTTTCAAACCTTCTTCAGAAAGACTGCATTTTCCTCACACTCAAAGATGCTGCTACAGAGCCATTCTATAAATAAGACGTCCGGGAGCTTTTTTTCTTTTAGGTTAAATCGCTTGCGCAGCTATTTTTTTTCGGGAAAGCAATCTTACGCCCGGCCGGCTAACCGCCCAGCTTTGCGATTACTACTTCGCGAGCTTTGGCAAGAGCATCATCAATCTTTTCGGGCTTTTTCCCTCCGGCCTGAGCCATCTGAGGCCGGCCGCCGCCGCCGCCGTCAATTATAGGCGCAATTGTCTTTATAACCTCACCCGCGCTTAAGCCCTTTTCCACAAGGTCATTAGTCATGCCGGCCAGAAGAGTCGCCTTATTGTTGTCATCAAAACCCAGAACAATAGCAGCCGACTTAGCCTTTTTCTTAAGCATATCAATGGCCTCACGTGCCTGCTCGATACGTGTATTGTCCAGCCGGCCGACAATTAAATGAGTATCGCCGATTTTCTTGCAATCTTTAAGAAGCTGTTTTGCCTGAGCCATAACATCGGAGCCAGATGCTTTAGAAGCGGATTTGAGCTCCTTAGAAAGTTTTTTATTTTTATCGATCAAGTATTTTACACGGTGTACAATTTCGGTTTTCTGTACATTGAGAAGTTTACTTAATCTTTCTACTACAATAGTATGAAAATACCAAAGATAGTTTATTAACCAATAACCTGTTAAACCGGTAATACGCCTTACACCAGCCGAAACACTCTCTTCTTTTTCTATTTTGAAGCATATAATTTCTGATGTATTATTTACGTGTGTTCCCCCACAAAATTCCTTACTGAGTGCATTATTGATTTGTGACTTATCTTTAGCACCTATGGCTATTACGCGAACTTCGTTACCGTACTTTTCTCCGAACAGCGCCATGGCTCCTAATTTTTTGGCTTGATCAATGGGCATGACCGCACAGGTAACGGGCAGTGCTGCCTCGATCTTTTCGTGCACTTTGTTCTCGACCTGTTTGATCTCTTCGTTAGTCAAGGCCTTGGGATACGTAAAGTCAAATCTAAAAGAGTCCGGGCCGACATAACTGCCCTGCTGATGTACGGTATCACCCAATATTTGTTGCAATGCCCATTGAAGTAAGTGTGTAGCTGTATGGTTTTTCTTGGTATCTTGCCGACGTTTATCCACAGTTATAGTAACGGTATCACCAACGGAAAATGAACCGGAAACAAGCTTCCCTTGATGAATTATACATTCTGCAATCTTTTCTGTAGCTTCAACCTTAAACTCTCCCCTTTGGCTTTTAATTTCGCCACGATCTCCTTCTTGTCCACCAGCTTCTGCATAGAAACAAGTCTGGTCAAGAACCAATCCAATAGGCTCGTTAGTTGCTGAAAGTGTTCCTTCTGTAGAATATCCCTTTTCACTTACCCACCCTTGTATAACTGCTTTGCATGTTTCTGTTTCATACTTAAGATTGTCATCTGTGTTCGGCAGCTCAACACCAGTGAGGCTTTGTTTGAGTTTATCTCCTTCTTGTGCTGTTCGTGACAACTCTCGCTGTATATCCATTAATATATTAAACTCATCCGTATCGACTTTCAAACCACGTTCTCGAGCCATCAGTTGTGTTAGGTCCAGTGGGAAACCATAGGTGTCATATAATTGGAAAGCATCTTTGCCAGAAATTGTTTTATTAATTTGCTTCTCTGCTTTTTTTGCTACACCTTTAAAAATTTCAATTCCTCTGTCAAGCGTTCTACCGAAGCTCGCTTCTTCCGATTTAATTACCTCAGAGACATAATCGGCACGCTCCCTTATCTCTCCGAATGTATCACCCATACAATCTACTACTACCGGCACAAGCTTATAAATAAAGGGCTCGTGCATCCCTAATTCTCTGCCGAACCTCGAAGCCCTGCGAAGTATCCGGCGAATTACATAACCTCGCCCTTCGTTTGACGGAGTCGCCCCATCGGTTATCGCAAAAACAAGAGAGCGAACATGGTCGGCTATCACCCTGAAAGCGTTATCGGTTTTATTACCCAGCTTCGAGGTATAATTGTGGCCCGTGATGTCACTTACACTGTCGATTATTGGCATAAATAAATCGGTGTCATAATTGCTCTTTTTATTCTGCAATACAGCGACTACTCTTTCGAGCCCCGCTCCTGTATCGACGTATTTGGCCGAGAGAGGAACAAGCTTGCCTTCAGGCAGGCGATTGAACTGTATAAAGACAAGATTCCAAAGCTCCACGAACCTTGCACACCCCGCGTTAACCTTACACTTATGGCCGGGAACGCTCTTCATATCGCACATATCAGCGCCAAGGTCGATATGTATCTCGCTGCACGGCCCGCAGGGACCCGTCTCACCCATTTCCCAGAAATTGTCTTTTTTTCCGTATGCAAGCACCCTGTCAGGCGATATGGGAGTGACTTTAGTCCACAAGTTTGCTGCCTCTTCATCTTCCGGCAGCCCATCTGTCCGGTCACCTCCAAAAACCGTCGCCCACAAGCGGGTCGGGTCAATACCCCAGACTTTTGTAAAAAGCTCCCACGCCCACTGTATTGCCTCGGCCTTAAAATAATCATCAAACGACCAGTTGCCAAGCATCTCAAAAAAGGTGTGGTGATATGTGTCTTTGCCCACTTCCTCGAGGTCGTTGTGTTTGCCGCTGACGCGCAGGCATTTTTGTGTATTGGCCACCCTCGGATACTGCGGCGGCGTCAATCCAAGAAATATATCCTTGAACTGGTTCATTCCCGCGTTGGCAAAAAGCAGGGTATCGTCGCCGATAGGCACTATGGGCGAGCTGTGGACGAATTCATGGTCCTTGCTTTTGAAAAAGTCTATAAAGCCGCTTCGTATTTGCTTCGCACTTAACATTTAGTTTTTATATCCATTGATTCTTTGATGTCACTGCTTTGGTTCTTCGATTAAGCCCTTGGCAACGAGAACTTTGTTTTTAAGCTCTTCACATAAATCCTTATTTTCAGCGAGGAATTTTTTGGCATTCTCCCTGCCCTGGCCAAGCCGCATATCACCATAGTTCAACCAGGCGCCGCTTTTTGCTACTACCTGACAGTTAGTAGCCAAATCAAGCAAATCGCCCTCATAACTGATACCACTGTCAAACATAATATCGAACTCAGTGTCGCGGAAAGGAGGTGCGATTTTGTTCTTTACGACTCTGGCCCTTACCCTGGAGCCGATAGCACCTGTACTGTCTTTTATTGTTGTTATTCGCCTAAGGTCCATTCGCACCGAACTGTAAAATTTCAGCGCCCTTCCGCCAGGCGTAGTCTCCGGATTGCCGAACATAACACCGATTTTCATGCGAATTTGATTTATGAAGATAAGAGCGGTTTTACTCCTGTTGATTATAGCCGTAAGCTTTCTCATGGCCTGGCTCATCAATCGTGCCTGCCGTCCTACATGGGCGTCACCCATATCGCCTTCGATTTCCGCCTTCGGTGTTAGTGCGGCCACCGAGTCAACAACTATAACGTCGAGGGAGTTGGAGCTTATCAGCATCTCTGCAATATCAAGTGCCTGCTCACCGGTATCGGGCTGGCTGACCAGCAGGCCGCTAACATCAACACCGAGTCTTTTGGCCCAGGTCGTATCCAGGGCGTGTTCGGCATCGATAAACGCAGCCACGCCTCCGGCACGTTGGGCGCTGGCGATAACATGCAGCGCCAATGTCGTTTTGCCCGATGACTCCGGGCCGAATAATTCGGTTACCCTGCCGCGAGGGATACCCGCACCGCCGAGAGCAATATCCAGTGATATCGAACCTGTGGGTATGCCTTCGATTTTTGCGTAACTGTGCTCGTCCATCTGCATAATTGCGCCCTGGCCGTACTGCTTTTCTATCTGGGCGATTACGCGCTGAAGGGCGCTTTCCTTACCGCCCGCCTGAGGTTTCAAACGCTCCACCTTGCCTTTGGATTTTGCTTTTGACGTTGTCTGACTTCCTTTTGTCTGTGCCATTTTGCTTTTCTCCCTTTTTTATAATAGCTTAAAACAATTAATTAAGTTTTCCTCTATTTTAGTTCATAATTTCCTAACACGGTATAAATCGGCCCTTTTGACGTAAGCTGGCTTTGATAAACCGTGACCGAATCTGCCGGCATAGTTCCAAGTTCGAAATCTTTGTATCCTTCGGTCATTTGAGCCAGTTTAATACCCGCCCTTGAGTTTCTTACCCTGCAAAGGGTCAGGTGGCCCGAAAACTTTCTTGTCTCTTTAGGCCAGCCGGCCAAATCAAGCTGCTGCTCAAGGTCGCTTTGTAATTGTAGCAGATTATCACATCTCTGTCCTGTACCAACCCACAAAACTCTTGCACTTTTACCGCCGAAAAAACCGACCGTTCCTACATTAAGCTCAAAGCCACTGTGCCTGTCCGCAACTTCTTTCGTGATATTGCAGATCTCAACGACCTCTTGATCTTTAATCTCACCCAAAAATTTTAATGTCAGATGTATCGACTGTGGACTTACCCACTTGACATCGCCTTTTTTGACGTCAGCCTTGCCACGCAACTCATCCTGCAATTTGTCCAGGGCTTTTCTTATCTGCTCGCCAATATCTATTGCAATAAATACTCGCATTCGGTTTCGCTGGCTAAAAGGTCGTTAATTCCCGCAGGGTTTCCAATCTATTGTCAATATCAGATTTTCCGATGACAGTTAACCCGCCCAATGAAAAGTTGGCGATAGTAAACGAGGCGGTTACTGTGCCATAAGCTACTGCTGTTTTCAACGTACCAAAATCCGTTTTTCCGGTCTGCGCTAAATAACCCATAAACCCGCCCGCGAAACTGTCACCTGCTCCCGTTGGATCTTTTAATTCGGCGGCAGGGTACGCGGGAAGCATAAATGTCCGGCCCTCGTTGTTGCACATTATCGAGCCTGACTCACCTTTTTTCATTATTATTACGTTCGGACCCATTTCTAAGATTTTCCCACCCGCACTTATAAGGTTTTTGTCAACAGCCAGCATTCTTGCTTCATCCTCGTTAATTACCAAACAATCGATTTTCTTCAAAAGAGTTTTCAAATCGTCAAGATTGTTTTGAATCCAGAGGTTCATCGTATCAACGGCCACGAACTCAGGGGCATCGATTTGTTCGAGCAATTGCTGCTGAAGAGCCGGCGCTGTATTCGCGAGGAAAACATATTTGCTGTCTTTGTATTCTTCAGGTACAACCGGCGGCGCCTCGGCCAGAACATTCAGTTCGACCGAATCCGTCGTTCTGCTGTCCATATCTTCATGGTAGGTCCCCGTCCAGCGAAAGGTTTTACTCTGCTGGCGAATTTCCAGCCCTTTCAGGTCAACGTTCCTGCCGGCGAAGACCTTTTCCAAATCGAACGGGCAATCCGCCCCGACAACACCAACGAACCGGACCGGCGCAAAAAAACTGGCCGCCATACTGAAATATACGGCAGCCCCGCCTAAGCAATTTTCACTAACGCCATAGGGCGTTTTAACTGTATCTATTCCTATAGAACCTGTTACTACCAACGACATAACTATCTTAGCTCCCCATTATTTAGAGTTTCAAATTTTTTCAGGGTGGCGTTTATTCTGGCTATCGTATTTTCTTTACCCAGCATTTGTACGGAATCGAAGATTTGCAGGCTCACAGTAGTGCCGCATATCGCCATGCGTAACGGCTGAGCGACTTTACCCAGACCCACCTGTTTTTCCTCGGCCAGCGAGCGCAGCATATCTTCAATTGCCTGTTCTGTGAGTGGCTCCATTTCAGCAAGTTTGTCCCGGATAATAGTAAGCATAACAAGGCCGTCATTTTTCAACAGTACTTTCTTAACAGCTTTTTTATCGTACTGAATTTCATCATTTGCCAGGAAAAGAAATCTACACTTGCGTTCGATATCAGCCAGCGAACGTGCACCTTCGCATAACTTTACGATTCTTGAAAGAGGCTCATCGTCCGCGGAGTTTACCGGAGAATTAACGGTCTTTAAGTAAGCTCTGAGATGCTGTAAGACTTTTTCCTGCGGTGTCATCTTTATATGCTCTGTGTTGAAAGCCAGTAATTTCTTGCGGTCGAACAGGCTGTTGGCCTTGCTCAAACGCGTAAGGTCGAAAGAATCAATAAGCTCTTTGACAGGCATAATCTCGCGATTATCGCCCGGATTCCACCCTAAAAGTGCAAGAAAATTCACCATCGTCTCGGGCAGATACCCGCTCCTGAAGAAATCGACAATATTAATTTCAGGCAGCGGCACATTCAAATACTCCGCCATTTTATCTATAACAGGCATATCAGGCGTGGTCTTGCCTTTAATAAAAGAGTTGAGTTCTTCTGTGTTAATCTCGCCTGTCTCCACCAGTTTTGTCACATCGATGTCCCGTATGGCCTTGATGGCTGTACGAAGCGCTTTCGGCCTTTCCCGTTTGGATAGTTTCCCTCCTGAATCGCTGACGGTTACGGACATGTGAGCATATTGAGGCAGCGGCACATCGGCAAACAACGCCCTCCACAGCGCCTGCTGGCCGGGCGTGTTCATCAGATGCTCCTGACCACGAATGATATGAGTAATCTTCATTAAATTATCATCGACAACACATGCGAAGTTGTACGTCGGGAAGCCATCGCTTTTTTGTATGATGAAATCACCTATTTCACCGGCTCCGAAAGTGATTTGTCCCCGTACTATATCCTCAACCACCATAGGCTCATTCTGCGGCACGGCAAAGCGCACCGTCACAGGTTTACCTTCGGCGCTGGCTTTCTCCGCCTCTTCGAAGCTCGGGAATTTTTCAGGTCGCTTATAAGCAAAGCCTTCCTTTCGCGCCTCGGCTTTTTTTCGTTGGGCGTCAAGCTCTTCAGGCGTCTCGAAGCAGTAATAAGCCTTTTTTTCTTCGATGAGCTGCTTTATGTATTTATCGTAAATGTCCTTTCGCTGAGATTGCAGATAAGGCCCATTCGGTCCTCCAACCTCAGGCCCTTCGTCCCAGTCTATACCGAGCCAGCGCAGGTCATCTATAACCTGCTGCATAGCGGTAGGGGTGTTTCGTTTCTGATCGGTATCTTCTATGCGCAGGATGAACGTTCCGCCCATTCTCCTGGCCCAGAGCCAGTTAAAAAGGGCTGTGCGCGCTCCTCCCACGTGCAGATAACCTGTCGGCGATGGGGCAAAACGTGTTACGACCATTATAAACCTCGTTAGCTCGGGAAAAATTATAAACAAGTAAGGATAATTTATGCCTGTGCTGTTGTCAAGCGCTGGACAAACCGACTTTTAGATTCAGATGGATGATAAAATTGCTTCTGTCAATTCCACGAATTGTGTAGTATTGTAATGAAGTTATTTCTTTTGAAAGGAGAACAATTAAATGTGGCCGCGGCTTGGACCGGTTCCGACTTATGGTATTCTGTACAGCATAAGCGTTATATGCCATTTTCTGGTCTGTTATTTCATCGCCAGACGTCTTAAAATTCGACATCGTATCTGGCTCATGGTGGGTATTTGCTATTTGGTTGGTATGACCGTCGGCGCCAAGGCCCTGTACGACGTCCATCGTATGCAATTTGACTTAAAATCGCTGTTCAGTATGGGCCACTATATGCAGGGAGGATTATGGGGTGGATTGCTGGCATATATCGGTTTGGCCGTGCCTGTCGTATTGGTACTCGCAAAAAATACCTGGCGCTCACTCGACCTCATCGGGCTTTCGATTCCAGTCCCCTGGATATTTGTCAAGGTAGGCTGTTTATTCAATGGCTGCTGCTACGGGAGAAAATGCTCTATGCCTTGGGCGATAACATTTCCGAAAGGTGCCGCCGGGGCACCGGCCGGAATACCATTGCACCCGACGCAAATTTACGAAATTCTGGTTATGGTGTGCATTCTTGTAGTCTTAAAAAAACTGAATTACGAGCGATGGCGTGGAACAATGCTGCTATGGTTCCTTGCTCTTTACGGCCTGGGACGGGCCGGCACAGAATTTTTCAGAGGCGACTTTGACCATCATGTATATATCGGCAACTTCACTTTCTCACAACTCATTTGTCTGGCCGCAGCCGGCGTTTCAATTATAATTCTTTTCCTCTACCGCCTCCATGTTCATAACACCACACTGGACTAAATAATTACTATATGCTAAATTGCCATCCTGATAATGCCGATTTATCAGATTTAATTAAAACCGAATCAGGGATGACAAATCATGAGCAAGACCGACAATAAACAGGCAGATAATGAAAGTTGCGAAATGGCAACACGGCTCGACTTTGTTCGGCAGATTGTCGCCGATGATTTAAAGACCAACAAATGGGATGGCCGGGTTGTTACCAGATTTCCGCCGGAGCCGAACGGCTATCTCCACATCGGGCACGCCAAAAGTATATGTCTGAATTTCGGTATTGCATCGGAATTCGGCGGCCGATGCCATCTGAGATTCGACGACACCAATCCTGAAAAGGAAGAGCCGGAGTACGTCAATTCCATTATCGAAGACGTCCGCTGGATAGGCTGGGACTGGGGAGAGCACCTGTATTATGGCTCGGACTATTTCGAGCAGATGTACGAATACGCCTTGCAGCTTATAAAAAAAGGCAGGGCATACGTCTGCGATCTGACCGCCGAGCAGACCAGAGAATACCGAGGCACACTTACCGAACCCGGAAAAGACAGCCCTTATCGCAGCCGTTCGATTGAAGAAAATCTTGACCTGTTCGAACAAATGAAAGCAGGTGAATTTCCGGATGGCTCGCGCACACTCCGTGCCAAAATAGATATGGCGCATCCCAATCTTAATATGCGCGATCCGGTAATGTATCGAATCTTACACGCATCGCACCACCGCACCGGCGACAAGTGGTGTATCTATCCGATGTACGACTGGGCACATGGACTTGAGGATTCGGTCGAAAAAATTACTCATTCGATTTGTACGCTGGAATTTGAGAACCATCGCCCTCTGTATGACTGGTTTCTGGATGAGCTGGAAGTTTATCACCCTCAGCAGATTGAATTTGCCCGGCTCAACCTAACCTATACGGTTATGAGCAAACGAAGGCTGTTGAAATTAGTGCAGGATGGCCATGTGAAAGGCTGGAACGACCCGCGAATGCCGACCATCAGCGGCATGCGCAGACGCGGCTATTCGCCGGCGGCCATTCGGGAATTTTGCAAACGAATCGGTGTCAACAAATTCAATAGTACGGTTGACATTGCACTATTAGAACACTGCCTCAGGGAAGATTTGAACAAGACCTCACCCCGTGTAATGTCTGTTCTTCGACCGCTTAAGGTGATTATAGATAATTACCCCGACGGCCAGGTCGAAGAGCTCGAGGCGATTAATAATCCTGAAGACCCAGAGGCCGGCACACGGAAGGTTCCATTTTCACGAGAGCTTTACATCGAGCAGGAAGATTTTATGGAAGAGCCGCCGAAGAAATTCTATCGCTTGGCGCCCGGCCGGGAAGTCCGGCTGCGATACGCGTATTTTATCACCTGCAAGAACGTAGTTAAAGACGAGAACGGTAATATCACAGAGCTACATTGCACTTACGACCCTGCCACGCGGGGTGGAGATGCCCCGGATGGACGCAAGGTAAAGTCAACTTTGCACTGGGTCTGTGCTTCCAATGCGCTCGAAGCGGAAGTTCGATTGTATAACCACCTGTTCACCAAAGAAAATCCGGATGACACAGCCGAAGGCGAAGACTTCAAGTCAAATCTGAATCCGGATTCACTGGAAATATTATCATCCTGCAAAGTTGAGCCGTCTTTAAAAAATGCTAAATCGTTAAGTCGATATCAATTCGAAAGACTCGGCTACTTCTGTGTTGACCCCGCCAGTTCCGACAGCAAACCGATATTTAATCGCACCGTCGGACTACGCGACACATGGGCGAAGATTCGAAAAGCACAGAAAAAAATAAGTAATTAGTTGATGGAATGTAGCAGTCCTTGCTCAAAGGCGTCCTTAAGTGGAAAGTAGAATTTGGGAATAACTGGTGGAATTATTTTGTAAAAATCATCTTTAGCGAAGCCAAAAGCAGTACTGCGCCAAATATCTTTCTCAGAAGCTCCTCGGGAATTTCTGTTGCAAACTTAGCGCCAATAAAACCGCCTGCGAAGAAACCCAGACATATAAGGCCTGCTATTTTCAAATCCACGAACCCGGCCTTGTAGTACGTCCAGGCCGCGAGCAATCCAATCGGAGGGACCATAAGGGCCAGCGTCGTACCCTGGGCCGTATGCTGTGTAAGACCGAATACAAGAACAAGCGAAGGTATGATGATTATCGCTCCGCCGATACCGATTAGACCGCTGAAAATGCCGGTCACCAAACCCAAAAGTAAAAAAAGAAATATGTTCATATTATCGTGACCATCCTTATTAATAAAAGAGTAACAATTATTCACCGAAAAGCTCCATGAATTTTTGCTCTATATCAGGATTTTCGCACAGTGTCTGGCCGATTAGGACTGCCTTGACACCGACGGATTTTAGCTTTTCGACATCGTCTCTTGTTTTTACGCCGCTCTCGGCAACCAGCTCATCCGTATTCTCGAGAAGATTGGCCAGCCGTCCGGTCGTATTTAAATCGACCTGCATTGTTGTCAGGTTGCGGTTGTTGATTCCAAGAACACTGTACCCTTTTTTGGGAAAACCGATGAGACTTCTGACTGACATCAACGTGTCGGCATGATGAACTTCCAGAAGAACCGTCAGGGTCAGCTCAGCCGCAGCTATCATCATGTCCATTAATTCACCAGGCTTGAGAGCTTCCGCTATTAACAATATCGCGTCGGCGCCGGCGGCGCGGGATTCGTATATTTGCCAGATGTCGACAATGAAATCCTTCCGCAAAATTGGTAAATCCACCGCACGGCGTATCTGGTCAATATACTCAAGACGACCCTGAAAATACTTTTCATCGGTAAGAACACTGACTGCATTAGCGCCACATTTTTTATATATCTGCGCTATCGCAACCGGGTCGAAATCTTTACGAATTACCCCGGCTGATGGCGACGCCTTTTTGACTTCCGCGATAACGTTAATGCCACGGCTGCCCGACTCTGTAATAGCCTTGTAGAAGTTGCGACACTTAGACAACTCGCGAATCTGCTCTTTGAACTGCTCAAGGCTTGTCTGCGACTTTCGAGAGTCCACCTCAACTTTTTTGTCCGCAATTATTTTATCTAATATGTTCGCCAATATAATTATCCCGCAACTCTTACATAGCCCATACGAAGTTCGTTCAAAGTACTTGCCAATACCGTTTCTTCCTCAGGCGTCAAATTACCTTTTGTTTTTTCCTGCAGGGTTTCGAGCATATCGATGTGATATTTTGCCAGCTCTAAATCCGGCTCCTTTGTTTCCTGTCCCTTTATCTGCAACAGACCCAAGGCGAACAGTGTTTGCGTAGTAAGCGTACTTATCAAAGCCGCAAAATTACCTTCCGGCAAAGGCCCGCGTGCCTGTTTTTCTTCCTGAGTTTTTTCCTTTTCAGCCTTTTCCTTCGCGTCTAAAATTTCCTTCTCCTTCTGTGCTTCGGCCTTCCAGTCCTCATCAACTATTATTTTTTTCTCTTTTTTCTCTTTTTCTTTAGCCATAGTTAAAATTCCTTGAATGTTATCTTACCGGCGGTATTTTTTCATACTTCTATCGACGTCCCGTTTTTGGTCGCGTTTTGTAATGGCCTGTCGCTTGTCATATTGTCTTTTACCTCTGGCCAGGGCCAATTCTATTTTTGCCAGGCCTCTGTCATTGAAATAAATCCGCAGCGGCACAAAGGTAAAACCTCGTTGTTCGAGTTTCGTTCTTATCTTATTGATTTCAATTTTATGCAATAACAGTTTTCTTTTTCTGGTCGGCTCATGCTGCCGTGCACCCGCCTGCTGGTATTGTGCGATAGTAGCGCCGACGAGCCAGCACTGCCGGTCCTCAATCCTTGCATACGATCCGTTCAGATCTGCGGTTCCGTCCCGAAGTGACTTAACCTCGGTACCCAATAATTCAAGGCCGGCCTCGAACTGCTCGACTAACTCAAAGTTTCTATATGCCTTTTTATTTACCGCTACCAAAGACTGTTTATCTCTGTTCTTGCGAGATTTTGCTGCCATTTACACAATAATAGCGACCGTACGGAAATTTTGCAAGAATAGCGTATCTCTACAATACGAAATCATACTTGTTTCAACGAAAATACGCCGGACGTCTAATTATCAGGTGCGCCGTTCTTTAGCCATTGGTCCAGCCAGCTTATCACCGTTTCATGCCAGAGAATGGAGTTATGAGGTTTTAGAACCCAGTGGTTTTCGTCCGGGAAGTAAAGCAGCTTGCTGGGAATACCACGACGCTGAAGGGCATTAAAAGCACCGAGCCCTTGGGTTTCGGCCACTCTAAAGTCCAGCGCGCCGTGAATAACAAGCATAGGTATCTTCCAGTTTTTCACGAGGTTCACCGGATTGTGCTTCTCGTAGCCGACCGGATTACTCCATGGCGTGCCGACGTGGTCCCATTCTGGGAACCAGAGTTCCTCGGTATCGAAATAAGCCATCCGTTCATCGAGATTACCATCGTGATTAACCAAACAGCGAAAACGTTCGGGCCATTTGCCGGCTATCCAGTTAATCATATAACCGCCGAAGGAGGCTCCGAGAGCACCAACTCTGTCGCCATCCATCCAGGGATAGCGCTCCAGGGCCGCGGCCAGTCCTTTTTGCAAATCTACCAGAGGTTTACCGCCCCAATCACCACGGATAGAGTCGGTAAAGGCCTGTCCATATCCCGTCGAGCCATGAAAATCCACCATAACCGCAGCATAACCTGCACCGGCGTAAGCCTGCGGATTCCAGCGATAATGGAACATATTCCCGAACGAACCCTGCGGGCCCCCGTGGATTAGAAAAGCTACGGGATACTTCTTGGCCGGGTCAAAATTCACAGGCTTGACAACATAACAATAGACAGTCTCATTATTCCACCCTTTGAACGAAAACTGCTCATAGTCACCTATAAGGATATTAGCCATTTTCTCTGAGTTGATATTCGTGATCCTACGCATATAACCGCCGTCAGGTCTGACTGAATATAATTCAAGAGGAAAACGAAGATTATTCAGGCCATAAATAATTCTGTCATTCGTAACGTCAAATTCCCGGATATAGCCTTCTCTGACTATAGTGTTAATTTCACCTGTTTTCACATCGATAGCGAACAGAGATTTTTGGCCTAAATTTGCTGCTGCTGCGTAGATTGTTTCACCATCCGCCGAGAAGCAAAACGCAGATGGGCTTCGGTCCCAGTTTTCCGTTAGAACACGTTGCGCACCATCAGGCCAGCCACGAAGAATAATTCTAAAACGATCGGACTCATAGCCGGGCCTGGCCATAGCCAGGTAAGCCAAAGTCCTGCCATCAGGGCTAAAGACCGGATGAGTATCCCACGCCCGATTTTTCTCAGTCAAACATTTCGGAGATTCGGAACCGTCGACAGGCACATAATAAAGGTCGAAGTCTGTTGACCATGCCTCTTCTCTGCCCACATCCCGCGCGCTAAAAATAAGTCCCTTACTATCAGGGGGGAAGGTAATTTCTTCCGGCCCGCCAAAGGGCTTGGAAGGGGTATCTGCATCCATTCCCTTCATAACATCTATTGGGCTGCCGCCCACAGATGGCATCACAAACAGATGCGAGCGCCGGCCGTCTTTCCATGTGTCCCAGTGCCTGACGAATATCCGGTCGTAAATGCGCCCGGTTGTTTTGCTATTCTTAATTTCATCAAGTTTCTCTTTCGTACCAGCCACATCACAATCAGGAAAAACCTCTATAGTAAAAGCGATGTATTCTCCATCGGGTGAAACGACAAGGTTCCCAACATCAAGAGGTAAATCGGTAACCTGTTCGGCCTTTCCGCCATCAATACTTATTCTCCAAACCTGCGATGACTCCGAGCGGCTGGAGACAAACCAGACTGTTTTACTGTCCGGCGCCCAGCAGGGATTAGAATCCCCTTCCGGATGGAAAGTAAGGCGACGAAGGCCAGTCCCGTCAGTGCCTACAAGCCAAAGGTCGGCTCGTCCTTTGTTCGCTTCGAGATCTGTTTCGCGAAGCACAAAAACAACATGTTTGCCATCCGGTGAAACCTTAGGGTCGGAGATTCTGTCCATAGCCAGCATATCGTGTACCGAAAACGGATGCGGCTTGCCGGTTTGCAATGCAGATTCCTCGACCGGTGCAGTCTTGACGACTGAGCAGGCACTCACAAACAAAAAGATAAACATAGATGAAAACGTTAGACGCATAATTTTACCTTTCCCGCCTCGATTAATTTGCTTATTAACTACTCACCTTTTTCTTTTTATCCTTTTGTGCCTCTTTGGTAAGCGTAACGGGTATATCGAGCCAGAATATCGAACCCTTGTCAAGCTCACTTTCCATCCCGATACTTCCCGCGAGCATAGCGGCCAGCTCGGTGCTTATAGTAAGTCCCAGGCCCGTACCGGTCGATTCACGGGTAATAGAGCCATCGGCCTGGCGAAATTTTTCAAATATCTTTTTCTTGTCGGCCTCGGCAATGCCGCAGCCGGTATCACTAACTGAAATGCGAACGGTTATTTCGTCCAGCATTTTAGCTTTAATTTCAATCCTGCCCCGCTGAGGCGTGAACTTTATAGAATTGCTAAGAAAATTGTAGAGTATTTGCTGGACCTTGCCGGCATCCGTTGAAAGGATGGGTATGTCCGAATCGACCTGTAGCTTAACTTTTATTTTATTTTTCTTTGTCAACAGCGAGAATGATGACACCAGAGATTTACACAATTCCGGCACGGATGTTTTTTCTATATGCAGCTCCATCTTACCGGCCTGAGTCTTGGCCAAATCAAGCAGGTCATTAATCATATTCAAAAGACTGTTTCCGCCGGTAATAATGTTCTCTGCATATTTCTGTACCTTCTCCTTCTTTAACTGCTGCGGCTTTTCCCGCAGAACTTGCGCAAAACCCAGAATCGCATTCAACGGCGTCCGGAACTCATGAGATATATTAGCAAGAAACTCGCCCTTGACTTTATTGGCCTTGAAAAGTTCGATGTTTCGCTCCGAAAGCTCGGCTATTTTTGCATCGAGCTGTTTATTCGCCTGCCGGAGCTTTTCCTGGGCGGCCTGCAATCCATCAAGCATGTTGTTAAAAGCATTCGCGAGTTTTTCGTATTCGTCACCTGTCTTTATGGCGCTTCTGATGTCAAGATTTCCCTCGCTAACATTGTTTGCAATAGCACGTAGCTGGCGGATGGGCCTGAGGATGACCCGTTGAGTTATCCAGTAGAAAGCAATCACGGCGCCAATACCGCCGATAAGACCGGCCACGATAACCCAGACCAGATTCAAAAACTTCGTTTTACTGATTTCGCTGCTAATGCCCCGGAAGCGAATCACTGCCGCACCTATCGGCTCATTTAATGAAAACGGGCTGGCTGAGCCCTGGGGATTATGACAGCTTATGCAATGGTCGGTCGCCCTGACAACCTGCACGTAATTACCCTGCAGCACACCCTCTTCTTTACTCAACAAAATACTGTCACTTCTAACATCATCGGCCCTCAAAGACTCAATCGTCTGACTGTCCCATTCGGTTAACCCGCTATTGGCAATCACATCTTCGCTGTCTTTGTCGAAGCGAATCCATCGCATATCCGGGTCATTTACATCCATTGCCTTTCCGGCGTTATCCAATGCCGGCAGAGTCTGCCCGGGATTCTGTTGCTGGAAGTGTTGATTAATTAACGCCTGAGACCTTGCCCCGCCCATATCAAGCAGGTCTTTTTTAATAAGCTGGCCCATCCAGATATACGGCAGAAGCAAAGCAATCGCCAAAACAAAGACCACCGCCGCTCCAAAAGCAATCCTGCACTTCGCGGCTAACGATAACGGCTTAAACCTCAGAAGCGCTAAAAGCTTTCCCCAAATATGTTTTAGATTTATCCGCATAAAACAGAATAGGTTGATAAAGGTATTAACACACAACTCATAATTAAAAGTTAATCTTTCAGTTGATGCAGCTCGGCTCTGAGTCTGGGCAAAGCCTCCGGATAATTTTTCCGCATAAAATCAATCAGCTTTTCCCTAACCTCACAACGAAGACTCCACGCGGTCGAGGCATCCGCGGCACTCATTAGAGCCCTTAACTCAACCGCTCGCTCGGATGTATTAGTGACCTGCAGGACGCAGACTTTGCCGTCCCATAGCTTCGAACCTTTCAGAATGCGACCAAGCTCTTCTCTGACGGATTCGACCGGCACAGTATGGTCAACATAAATGTATACCGTACCCAAAATGTCGGCTGTGACACGGGTCCAGTTCTGGAAAGGCTTCTCAATGAAATAAGTGATAGGGACAATCAGACGCCGCAGGTCCCAGATTTTCACGACCACGTAGGTCAAAGTTATTTCTTCGATTCGCCCCCATTCACCCTCCACTATGACTACGTCATCGACACGAATAGGTTGAGTAATAGCAATCTGGAGCCCTGCGATAAAAGTTGCAATAGTACGCTGAGCAGCCATACCCACGACAATGCCGATAACGCCGGCCGAAGCCAAAATGGTTGTCCCCAACTGACGAACCTTTTCAAAGGTCATCAGAGACGTAGCCAGTGCTAATATAGCAACAACAACAATTACTATTCGCTTTACAACCCTGAATTGTGTGTGAATCTTCCTGGCCCTGAGGTTATCTTTTTCGCCGATATCGAATCGATCGAGCACATAGTCCTCTAAAACGTAAGTGGTTTTAATTAATAACCAGCAGACCAAACCGATGAGCACGAGGCTAAGGACATGATTAAGGAAATCAGGCAACTGAGCCTGGAAAGCCACCAATTTGGTCAGCAGCCGGACTATGATGAGGACGAATATCCACTGCAAGGGTCTATAGCAATTTTTGATAAGAGAGTTATCAACGACGCTTTTGGTGCGTTCGAATATCCCCAGCAGCAGTCCGAAGATAAAATAATGGCCTAAAAGCCCAATCAGCACGGCTGAGCCCCACAGAAAAGCCAGCTTTTCCCAGTCTTGTAAAGTTATCATACTATCACCCCTGAAGATTCGTAATTTTCATTTTGCGCTTAGCTAACTGTAAAAAAGTGCATTCGACGGCCAAACAATATGATATAAAGCGGAAAAAATAATCTGTTCTCCAAAATAATCCTCTGTGGTTTTCTGACATATTTCATCAAAGACGTAATATTTTTATCTCCAATACCAATGAAAGGGCCAAGGCAATATTTTAACCTTTTGCATGATTCCACCAGTCTGATCCTGATACAGCTATCAATTCGACTCTTCGGCATTTGGTTCGGTTGCATGTGAATGTCTCTGCGTTCGCAGATTAAGCTCGTCGAGCTGTTTTTGGTCCACTTCGCTTGGTGCATCGGTAAGCAGACACTGGCCCCGCTGGGTCTTCGGAAAAGCAATGACATCTCTGATATTTTCCGTGCCGGTAAGGAGCATAACAAGCCTGTCAAGACCGAAAGCTATCCCACCGTGCGGCGGAGCGCCGTATTCCAGAGCTTTTAAGAAAAACCCGAATCTTTGCTTTGCCTGGTCCTTCGATATCTTTAGTAGTTCGAAGACCTTCTGCTGCGTTTTAGGATTGTGGATACGAATACTTCCACCGCCGATTTCCGAACCATTGACGACGATATCGTAGGCCTGCGAACAAATATTCGCTGGGTCGGTGTCAAGCTTGCCCAGGTCCTCTTCGACCGGAGAAGTGAACGGATGGTGCAGTGAATCATAACGATTTTCACCCTCGTTCCATTCGAACAAAGGAAAGTCCACTATCCACACGAACTCGAATTTTTCCTGGTCATAGAGTTTGAGGTCTCGCGCGAGTTTGCATCTCAACGGTGCCAGAGCCTTATTGGCGGCGGCCTCTTTATCAGCCACGAACAGGAGCAGATCGCCGTCTTCTGCGCCGAATCTTTCGAGTATCTGCTGCTGAGCTTCTGGGCTGAAAAATTTGGCACAACCGCCAAGCAGCGAAAGCTTATCATTTTCCGTTTTAACTTTGGACCAGGCCAGACCCTTGGCGCCATAATCGGCAACAAAGCCGGTAAGGGTCTTTTCAATATCACTTCTTGAATATTTATCACCATCAGGGGCGCAAAGGCCTTTTACTATCCCTCCGTTTTCAATCACAGATGTAAATACCTTGAACGAGCTTTGTTTGGCCAAATCGGAAATATCTTTCAGCTTCATATCGAAGCGTAAATCCGGCCTGTCCGTGCCATAATCAGCCATTGCTTCCTGATAAGACATACGCCGCATCGGCAATGCTACATCCACATCCAATATCCGCTTCCATATTCTTGCCACCATATTCGAATGAACATTGATGACATCGTCGCTGTCGACAAAGCTCATTTCAACATCGATTTGTGTAAACTCCGCCTGCCGGTCGGCACGAGGGTCTTCATCACGAAAACACCGGACTATCTGAAAATACTTATCAACCCCGCTTACCATTAGAATCTGCTTGAAAAGCTGAGGTGACTGAGGCAACGCATAGAAACAGTTCGTCAGAAGCCTGCTGGGTACAAGGAAATCCCTTGCTCCTTCCGGCGTACTCTTGGCCAGCATTGGCGTCTCAATCTCCCAAAAACCCAGCTTGTCGAAATAATCACGTGCGATAGTAGTTACCAGATGGCGTGTATGAAGTTTGTCCTGCATCCGACGCCGGCGAAGGTCAATATAACGACTGGTAAGACGAAGCTCCTCGGACGTCTTTTCAGCGGTATCTATTTCGAACGGAGGTGTCTTTGAGATATTGAGAATTTCCAGTCGCTGCACTGAAACCTCAATTTCACCTGTCGGAAGTTTCGGATTCGCCATACCCTCGCTTCTTGGCTGAACAATTCCCTGAGCCGTTATAACCCATTCACAACGGGCTGTCCTTGCCAGTTCATGAGCCTGAGGCTGGGCTTCAGGATTAAAAACTAACTGGGTCAGACCCTCTCTGTCGCGCAGGTCGATGAATACCAGATTTCCATGGTCACGATATGAATGAACCCAGCCCGCTAACGTCACTTTTTTGCCTGCATCGTCGATGCGAAGCTGGCCGCAATGATGTGTTCTTTTGAGCATTATAAAATCTCTCTAAAATTTATTGTCCGTAGCTCTTTACCCGATTTGCAACTGACGAGTTATTTATCGAATTAGGATAGCCTATCCAAGCCGTTCCGTCAATAATGGCTTTAAGATTTGATATTCGTTATTTGGTCGTACGGTTGGTCTATGGTGTATCGGGCATCAATATAAAAGCGGCCTTATGCGATTGTGCATAAGGCCGCCTGTAAACAATCGATGCAAAGATATGCTATACGCTACTCGGATTAGAAGTCGCGTACAACCACTCCATCTTTGCCTACCATATACTGGTTGGAGCTTTGAATCTTCAGGTTATAAACCTTTCCGACGAAAGGTGTTGTCCTGGTAACTACGCTTTTAATAGTTATTGTGCCGTTCAATGATTTCAGCTCCATGCCGCTTTGCAGATTCTGGGCAGGTACCCACTTACCGGAATTCAGCATAAAGCAGTGTGCATCCACAACGCTGATACTGTTTCCGTTTTCGAGCGTGATATCTCTGCATACCCAGGTACCCTCGTGCTCTTCGAGTTTTTCGACTTGCGAGGATGTTGCGAGGCAGGTGGATTTACCAACTGTCTGTCCTGCAGCAGCTTTCGATATCTGTACGAGTTCTCCATTTACCCAAACAGGTGTTTCAGCAAGGAAACATCCTCTGCCCTTCGGTGGCGCAGTGCCTCCACCGCTGGCTTCGGGGTCATCGTGTACCAGCAGCGAGTCCAATCTGTCCTGAGGCTCACTGGTCGGGACTACAGGCACACCGCCGATTCGAATGTCTCCGCCGTCCCAGAATGTATAAATGTTGTCATCATTGATACCACAGAATGATTGCCTCTCAAAGTCCACATGACCGTCCATAAATAACACGTTTTGTCCGTCTTCCTGGTGGGAAATAGCGTTTCCAACATTGACGTATTCTTTACCACCATCGGGATCGAATTGGGGTGGTCCGGACATAGTCTTGGCTGTTGCCGCAGGAGAGTTGATCCACGGATTCCGATCTGCCGCTACCGCCATGCCCGGTTCGCTCGATGTAGTCAGAGCGTACAGGCCGTAAGGCATATGATAGGAGTAGCTGCAATGATTCGTCGGAGGATCGCCACCGCCTGATGTACCGCCGAAATCCCAGAGCTCAATAAGCTCCAATTCGCCTACATCGTAATCCACGGGTTTAAATTCATTGGTCCCGGAATCACCCTTGCAGATAAAAGACTTAGGCGTTACTTCAGCATACTTGACAAGCAGGTAGAAACTGGACGTAATTGTAACCTGGCCGCCACTGCCGTCTGAGCCAAGACCATAGGCATTAAAACGATTTGTAGCAGTCCAGTCAGCT
>JASFVS010000181.1:0-6576 GCA_050049715.1 Phycisphaerales bacterium | reverse complement strand
CGTCTGAACATAACAAAAACATTGTCAAATTGTTCTTCCTTGATTCCTATTCCGTTATCTTGTATTTCTATCCGGATTATTCCATTCTCTTCTGCCTTTGCCCGTACGGTAATATCAGGTACAACATCGTTTTTCTGGTATTTCAAACCGTTTGATATAAGATTCTGTAGTAATTGTCTAATTTGGGCAGGATCGCAGTTGATTGCAGGTAAAGGTGAAGGTACCGATATAGTGCCATTAGTCTCTTCAAGCTTGGCCGAAAGCTCCAGATTCTTCAACTGCTCTATAATTCCGTTCAAATCAACTCTCTCGAATGTGACTCCTTTTGTGCTTACCCGTGAATAGGCAAGCAGTGCTTCAATCATCTGTTGCATTCTGTCAGCTCCCTCTATCATGAAATTTAGATTCTCCTTATCATCGTCCTCCAGTTTGTCTGCCAGAGATTCGACTAATAGCTGCCCGAAGGAGCTTATCTTTCTTATTGGTTCTCTCAGATCATGCGATGCAACGTAAGTGAATTCCTGTAGTTGCTGATTTGACTGGCTCAACTTTTCATTAACGCTTTTCAAGGAATCTTCTATCTTTTTACGAACCTCAATTTCCCCTTTGAGTTTGGAGTTGGCGGATGATAATTCTGCCGTACGTTCCTCGACTTTTGTTTCCAATTGGTCCTTGGCATCGACTAAGGCCGAATCTCTTTGTTGGATTTGCTCTAACATTTCATTAAAAGCTATTATAAGCAAACCTACCTCGTCGTTACTTTGTTTTGGGGCTCGGATGGAATAATCTCTTTTTTCTGAAACATATTTGGCTATTTCCGCCAGACTTAAAATTGGTTCAGAAATGAAAACTTGCAGTTTTGAGGAAACCAGATAAGCAATGAGTGAGCATGCAAGCATAATCAATGCCATGGTGCCGGCTTTCAACCATAACATTGCTTTTACCTGAGACATGTCTCTCAGGATATAAACTGTACCGATAATTTCTTCATTTTCTTTGATCTGTTTGAAAAGCTTGAAGTAATTGCCGTCGAACTTATGACCTTCTTGTTTACATACGGGTGCTGCGAATTCATCTATGGCGTTAGGGTGTATATATTGGGCCATAACGTTCTTATTTTTGTTATATACACAGGCAAAAACTATAGAGGATTCGGCTTGTAGTGATTTGAGTGTCTCTTTGGCATCATCGGCGTCTTCGAAAGCCAATGCGGCTCTGCAATTGTCTCCTATCATCTCTGCGTAGCATGAGATACTTTCTATAGTTTCCTTGATATATTCCCCCCGTTCTAACAATAATTGTATAATACCGAACAAAAACAATGCTGTTATACACGTTGCCATGATAATTAAAATCAGTTTATACTTTATTGACATATTTTGTATAACAGACATTAAGTTCTAAGCCTCGTTAAATGTTTATTTCGGAATTACTCTTTTTGCCAGACGCAATAGTTTAGACCTGATTTGCAATTTGGCCCGCTCGGCGGCGGTTTTATTTATTTCAAATTGGACTTTATTGTCATCCATCAAAAAATTAATGATTCCTCCTAATTTAAGAAAAGATTTTATCTCTCCAACGGTTAAAACACTGTGGTCTTTAATTAAATTTATAATCTCTCTTGTTTTTTCCTTTTCGGAAGGGCAAATGTATAATAGGTGACATTGTCTGATGGATTCGATTTGCTCGCTGGAATCTTTTGATCCTTTGTAGCTGTCGAATCGCTTAATGACAACTTTTCTATTCTTGACTTTTTTATTTTTGATAGGTTCGAATGCATTTCCAAAAGGGTCTTTACCTATAATTCCAATAGTGATTGATTCTTCCTCTTCATTAAACTTTTCTTTCGGCCAGTCTACAAATTTAATAAAATTATATAAGAATGCAGCCTTGACTTGATACTCTCGACTGGATTTGGAATCGGCCTGAACTTTTGGAATGATTAGCGCTGTATGCATAGTAAGAGTTATAGTTATTAAAATATAGCCTTTGGTTCTCATTGTTGGTTATTCAGCAATTATTCCTATTTCGTTCATTAGAGCTATCTGATTCACTTTGCAAAGATACTTTATTTGCATTTATTATTTTCCTGGATACTACGGACGCCCGATAATTCGATATCTTTTTTTTATCGGCCCGGATAGATAAAATTGCGTGTGGAGTGTATGTGCTATGTCCATCAAGCATAGCTCGAATTTTGAATATTAGGATGGAAGGGGCTGCCACTGTTTTTGTATGTAAGAACCTTTCTTTTAACATAGTCATTTTTCTTCTAACATAATAGTGACCCCCATATTAATCTCACAAACTTTGTCGTCTTATATGTATATGACAAGGTCCACTTCAAGACATCTATATATGGACACTCTTTGATTAAATAGAGTAGACTAATTTAATGTCACCGCGTCTCTGTTACTTTGTATCACAGATTTACAAGCCTTAGTGGGCAGCTGCCTTTTCCGTGTATTTTTCCCACTTGTCCTTAACGATTTTACCCAATTGCGTCAGGTCTAAAGGCTTTATAATATAGTCATCTGCCCCTATTTCGAAGGCATGGTCCACGTCACATAACATTCCTTTGTCTGTTAGCATGAATATGGGTATACTTGATGTCCTACGGTCGTGCTTGAGTTCAGAAAGAACTTCCAGTCCATCCATTTCCGGCATCACCCAATCTAAAAGAATAAATAGCGGTTTTTTTTTCTGAGCCATTTTAATCCCGGCTGGACCATCTTCTGACAGGTAAACACTAAATCCGTATAGTTTCAGACTTCGTTTCAATGCTTCTCGGACGATCTCATCATCATCAATTACTAAAACATGGGTCCATTTGCTCATCTTAATGGTCCTTTCGATGTTTCTTTGAGATATCCTTTATCCTTGGCAATATACAGGACGACCGGATGAAAATGTTTTTTCACCTATTCATTATGCCCCGTATTTAGCGTTTTCAATAGTTGGTTATCGACATATAAGGGTAGTATCTTTCTAAAAAGTATTTCTTAGAGGATATATCGGACATAGAATTTTAATAGGCCGAAGGCATTGGAGCGTTTTTATTCGGCGGGATGATTAGGGATTATAAAAATATAGGACTATTATTGCTCAATAGGTATCGATAGACATGCCCTAACCAGATGTGATTTTTAGATCGTCCGCATAAAAGGCACTTTTAACTACGCCCGAGAGGATTCGAACCTCTGACCTTCGGTTTAGGAAACCGATGCTCTATCCTACTGAGCTACGGGCGCAAGTGTTAGTTCAGTTTATTAAATTCACATGAAGAATTTTTTGTATAGCAAAATCTACTTAATTTTACATTGAACAATTCTGTATGGCAAGAAGGAAGATTGGAAGTGAGTTATTAACAAAATGAATTCCCCTAAGAACAGAGGGGGATTAGGGGATTCGTTGTTTAAAAAGCGAAAATTATAAAATGTTTAATAGTATTTTGTAATATGGGATTTCATCGAAATCTCTTGTTTTCTCACACTTTAGCATTGAAACAGTTGACTTCTAATATATATAGAAGTAAGCGGGTGAATATTTTTAAAAGTTATATAAAAAATTATGTGAATTTGCTTGACGGAAATAATGATAGTTTGTTATATATGAAGCTTTAATAGTTTGTGAATGTGAACACAAGCACTAAGTTATCGTAATAAGTAGTATAGTTGATGAAGTATAGTAGGATACCTGATGAGACCGTTCGGCGGTTGCCGATTTATTTGCGAGGATTGTTGTTGACGTCTGAGCAGAGCCAACAAAGTATTTCAAGCAGAAACTTAGCCGATTTTGTTGGTGTTCAACCGTGGCAGATAAGAAAAGACTTTTCTTACTTCGGCGATTTCGGTACTCGCGGAGTGGGCTATGATGTTAAAAAGCTTGCTGAAGCAATTAGAAAGATTCTAAAACTTAATGTGGTTCAAAAGGCGGCATTAGTCGGAGTAGGAAACTTAGGGACAGCGATATTGGCATATCCGGGGTTTGGGGTATATAATTTTGATATCGCGGCAGCCTTTGATGTGAGTTCAAAAAAAATAGGGAAAAAGGTAAAGAATATTAAAATTGAAGACGTTGCAAATCTGGGGACATTGAAAAAGAGGAAAATTAGTCTTGCGATTATAGCAGTCCCACGACAGGTGGCTCAGAAAATAGCGGACAAATTGGTTGAAACCGGTATAAAGGGGATTCTTAATTTTTCTCCCTGTTATATAACTGTTCCTAAGAAAGTAAAAGTGATAACCATTGACATTGCAATGGATTTGGCCAGATTGCCTTATTACGTACCCAGGCGTTAAAATGTGAAAAGTAGCTGTAAAATAAGTTGGTAAAAAATGCAAATTATATTTGACTATTCGCATTCAGCAGTATAAAAGGCTTTATGAAGATTGATATATAAAAGCAGGTGAGTAAAATGCAGACAGTTCTTTTAAGTGATTTAAAGTCGTTCCTTGATGCTGTTGCTGGGCAGATGGATCTGTATGTTCCGAAGAAAGCCGGAACGCATTATATATATAATAGATACGATCCTTCAACAAATGTCTCTGTAGAAATGAATAACATACGTGCTTGTACACCTTTGAAGGAGTTTTTATTTCCGCTGCGAGAGCTTGCCGCTGTTTTTCCCGAGCCTTTTGAGCCAGCCGAAATAAAGCCATTTGCCGTTTTTGGGCTTAAAGACTGTGATTTACGCTCTATTGAAATTCTGGATAAGGTCTTTATGGAAGAGGAATTTGAGGACCCGTTTTATATAAATCGCCGCGAGAAAATGTTCATAATCTCATCAGATTGCTCTGAGCCGGCAGAGAGCTGCTTTTGCAATGTTTTAGGTGGACAACCGTATGCTCGAAATGGATTTGATTTGAATGTTTCGAAGGTAAAAGATCGCTATGTAGTCGAAATCGGCTCTCAAAAAGGCAAGGATTTTATAGAAAAACACTCAACACTCTTTACGGAAACAACTGATGTAATATTAGCAGACCGAGATAGCAGCAGGGCCGGAACACAAGAACAGCTTAAGAAAAACAATGCCGATATGGCCTTCGATATATCTGTTAATGAGATTGTTGAAGCAAGCCGGGATTCAGATGCTTACGACCAGGAAGCAACAACGTGCATTGAGTGTCAGGCTTGTACAAGGGTATGTCCTACCTGTCACTGTTTCTATCTTTACGATACTAAACAGAAGGATTACTTTGCCAAGACCAAGATGTGGGATAGTTGTATGAGGCTTGCTTATGCTGAAGTAGCAGGTGGCGAAAATCCCCGCAAAGTGCTTGGTGACAGGCTAAGACACCGTTTTATGCACAAGTTCTCTTATTTCCTGCACAGATATGGTCTTGATATGTGCGTTGGCTGTGGCAGATGTGTCGATGCGGAAGCGGGCGATGTAGATATCCGTAAAGTGCTGAAGAAGTTATATGAAGAGCTTAAAGGTAAAGATAAGGCAAGAGCGAAAGTTGCAAAATGAATCAAAATCTCTACCAACCAATAAACGGCGGAATTGTTGACATCATAGATGAATCACCCACGATTAAAAGTTTTGTCGTTGTACTGGAAGAAACATTTAAGTTTAAAACTGGCCAGTTCGTTGAATTGACGTTACCCGGTGAAGGTGAAGCACCATTTACACCTTCCTCATCGCCGTCTGACACCAAAAAGATGGAAATTACGATTATGAAAGCCGGCAGGGTAACAGCTTTACTGCACGAGTGCCAAAAAGGACAAAAAGTTGGTATTCGAGGGCCTTACGGTAACGGTTATCCGGTAGATAAATTTACTGGCAAAGAGGTTTATATCGTAGGGGGCGGTGTGGGTTTAGCGCCAATAAGGTCTTTATTTTTAACTCTTGTCGATAGAATACAGGATTTCAAGTCGGTGGTTTGTCGTTTTGGTGCAAGAACTCCAGAGGATTTTATCTACAAAAACACGCTTTTTGGCTCCTGGCAGCAGATTGACGGCGTTGATATCAAACTTACCGTTGACCAGGCGACGGGAGACTGGAGCGAAAATGTCGGTGTGGTAACTACTATACTCAAGCCGGATGATGTGAATATTTCAAATGCTGTCTCAGTGGTTTGTGGACCGCCGATTATGATGAAATTCGCAACTTTGAAGCTATTGGAATTCGGTTTCACTCCGGAGCAGATTTACCTTTCTATGGAAAAGAATATGAGTTGTGGAGTGGGTAAATGTGGTCATTGTATGTTAGGTAAGTATTATGTTTGCAAAGACGGCCCAGTGTTTACTTATGACCAGATAAAAGATTATCCGAATATTTGGGATTAAAATATAACGCATACAAGACAAGCACGGGATACGAAATTATGGGTGCGAAGTTAATAGTTGATTTGGCAAAATGTAAAATTCAGGATGAATCTAATGTACAGTGTTCGTATAAACACCATCCTGGGAACAAGGGATTCGATTCGTTGTTGGAAATGATTCGTTTTGCCCTGATATGTCGCAGATGCGAGGCAGCACCGTGTATTAATGCCTGTCCTACGGGTGCCTTAGAGAAAGTGCCGTCTGAAAATAATGACGCTGGCATTCTCAGGCGGGCAAATATGTTGT
>JASFVS010000180.1:0-6586 GCA_050049715.1 Phycisphaerales bacterium | reverse complement strand
ATATGCGAATTGCGGAAAGATATCAATAACGAATTTTTGTTTTAAGCAAAATATTTCCCGCCAAAAAGACCTTCTCGCAGCGACTCCTCAGTCCCTCTTTTTGCAATTCGGATTTGTTTAGAATTTAGTATTTCTAATTTTTTGGGATTTAAATTTTCATCCACCAGTTTTTCACTGGTGGTATTGAAATCGGAAGAATAAAAAAGCCCTGCACACAATACGTGCAGGGCAGGTGCGGCCAAATTCTAAATACGATCTCTTATTTTAGTCCCATCTGAATCTTCGGGGTCTTCCTCTTTCGAGAAGGTCTTTGAGTCGTATCTCGACATTCTCTTTCTTTAGCTCTTCATTCTTCCACTTTGAAATTTCTTCTCTGCTTATATTTATTTCCCGCTGAATTTCCTCGAGTCTTTTCAGCAGTTGCTCGTATGCAATTTGTTTTCTTCTTATAATCAGGTCGTATTTTGCGCCGACCACCTCCTGGAGTTTAGCGGTCAAATTTTGTTTTTCATCTTCGTTCTTCGCGGCCTTGATTTGACTGACCAGCACATCCTGTCGCTCCTCCAGCTCCATGTCTGCCAGAAGAACCTCCTCCAACTCAGGGAACCTTTTTCCCTCTTCGAAAATTCTCCAGTATTTTCTTCGTGCATGGTTAAATTTCTTCGTGTAGAGTTCGGCATCCTGGTCTTTCAGGCCGGCCAGCTTCTGCGCCTCTCTTGGTTTGACCTTTTCAAGCCATGCAAGAAATTCCTCTTCCCATCTTTTTCTGAAGAATTCCATGCGTCTTTCGAATACAAGTTTTCCAATTTCAGCCCTGTACTTGTCCGTGTCCTTTTCACGCAGCGTTTCCAGCTCTTTCGATTTCGCAGGGTCTTTCTGCTTTAATTCTTTCAGGATCTTGTCAATTTCTTCCTTTGACGGCTCGAATCTTCTTAAACCTCGTCCCATTCTGCCTCGTCTTTCACCGGGTCCCATGCGCCCCTCCGGAGGCTCGCGGTCCCGGTCGTTCGGGCCACGTCCCTGCCTGCGTCCGGGTTCCGGCGGTCGTCCCTCGTCCCAGATATTTTCATCATCCTGAGCGTAGCAGGGCATAACGATTAAAGACGTTATTGCCGAGACTATGAAAACTAAAATGATTCTGCGTTTTAAGTCCATTTTTTATTCCTTCCAGAAATCACTGTTATTAATTTCTATCAATTCCATTTCCAGCTCGGTCACACTTCCCTGGCCGTTAGTATCGTTTTCACCGTATTGCAGTGTTTGCATTTCCTCCTCGATCTGCTCGATTTCGGCGGTCAGGGTTGCTATGCCGGGGTCGTCTATTGTTATATCGTCGCTTTCCCAGATAGATGCGGGTATTAACCCGGCGGAATATACATCACGTTTCGGTTGTTCTTTATCGAATACGTTCAAAGATATCGCCGCGATGACAAGAATGGCAGCGGCGATAGTGGCCGTCCTTTGAGCGAACCGCATAAAGGGATGTACTCTTTTGGCCGGCAGCCGCATTGCAATTTCAGCTTTTATATTGGCTATGAGCATATCATCGGGCGCGGGCGCAGGATGTTCGCGGAGAATTTCGTCGGCCTTTTGGACATCCTCGGCGAAGCTTTGTGCCTCTTCGGGCCCCATGAATTTCTCGAAAAGCTCTTTCATATTTTCTTCATTTTGATGGCTCATAATATCGTTACTCCATCAGCTCTCGCAGTTTTTTAACCCCCCGATGCATCTTTGCCAGTGTTGTTCCTATCGGCTCGGACCGCATCGCGGCTATTTCTTTAAAGCTCAGTTCGGAATAAAAACGCAGCATTATCAATTCTCTCGTGTCCGGGTCCAGTCTTTTGAGCTGTATCTGCAGTTTGTCGATTCGTTCATCATCGGATTTTTTCGCTTCCGTCGACTCGAGTTCGAGTTCTTCCTGCTGGGATTCGAGCAGCTTTTTCTGTCGCTGTTTACTCCTCAGGTAGTCGTGGAAAATGTTGGACGCCACTTTGAACAGCCAACCTTCGAATGAGCCGCCTTTATACGAACCGATTTTCTCTACCAATTTTACAAAGAGCTCGCTTAGCAGGTCGTCACTTATGTCGTTATTGCCCGTTAAACGGTAAAAATAGCCATGACAACGACTGGCATACATATCGACTACTTTTGCAAAGCTTTCAGAATCCTTGTTCTTGCAGCCGACTATTATCCGGGCTAAATCTTCACTTTTTGACATATTTCAGCATTTATTCGTATAGAAAGACGGTTTTAGCACCTGTTTTATTGCAAAAATCGACAAAAATCACTGTCCGGACGATATGAATAGATGTTATATTGTGGTCCTGTAACGTATTTCATCGAATCCGTTCTCAAAAAAGCGTTTATTCTCCAATTTCAGCCGGAAAAACACCCAAAAACCGGCTTTTTAACGCCTTCAGTAGCCCTCCTGGTCTTCTTCCTCCTCATCTTCATCCCCAAGCTTCCACTGGTCAGCTTCGTCAATCTCGTTAATCTCGCGCTCCATGTATTTAAAGAGTTTATCCTGTATGGGTGCGAGTTTTCCGTACCATTTTAGCATGCTTTGGTAGCTGGCTAAGAGCATGTCGAGGCGGATTAGCTGCCATTTTGCTATGCATTCCGGCTCCTTGATGTTCGTGAAGGGCTCGCATTTGAAGATTCTTTTGCCGTCAGGGCCGGATTCATAAAATTCGCAATCTTTGCATTGTATCATTTTTTCATACCTTAATTTGATTAGCGGAAAAGAAACCGCAGATAAATATTATTCCTGAAATGTTACATATCCGTTTATTATAATCGTTCTTTGTGCTTTTTGTTCACTGTAGCAAAATTCTATTGTTTTTTATAGGCAATATTGTCGATTTAAGGTTCGCCTTCGGATGTCACCTGTGGTATTGCGGCGAAATAATAGATTTTATTCTTTACTTTTAAACTAAACCATAATATCATATATTATAAAGGCTTAAAAGTTTTTTGAAATAAACATTTTATTACTCTGTATTTGGAGAGATAAATGGCAAAACCGAGACGAAGGCGCAAGATAGGCAGTAAAAAAAGACGCGCCAAATGGAAAATAAGGCATAAAATAAGCTGAGAATAAACAGCAAGTGTATCTCGTCAAAAGTATCTCGTGGGGTTATAATAAGGTGCAAAACGTGAGATTCGAGATACGAAAATGAAGCATTTCACAATTACTCTCAGGCCGGACGGCAAACAAGTCACCATTCATGAAGGTGCTACCCTTCTCGAAGCGGCCGGTCAGGCGGGTATAATCATTAACACTGTATGTGGTGGTCGGGGTACGTGTAAAAAGTGTATCGCAATAATAGAGCCGGAAGGCAAGGAAGTCCTCGCATGTCAGTATCGTATTCAAAGTGACCTTACTGTCACCATCCCCCAAAGCTCCAGATTTTTCGAGCAAAAAATTTTAGAACACGGTATCGATACACAAATCAAACCGAGCGGAGATTTAATTGAAAAATATAAAGGCATAACAGGCTCGGATAAAATATTCGGGTTGGCCGTCGATATCGGAACGACTACTGTTGTTGCAAAACTGATTAACATGAGCGACGGTAAATGTTCGGGTACGGAAGCCGTTCTCAATCCGCAGTGTAAATACGGAGATGATGTTATAAGCAGAATCGCTTATGCACAAGATGATGGAAAGTTTGACGAACTGCATGAATCAATAACAGATTGCCTGAATGAATTGATTTCAAATCTATGCAAAAAAAACTCCATCAATAAAAATGATATATACGAAGTGTGCGTGGTCGGTAATACGACTATGAACCATATTTTCCTTGAATTGCCCATAAGCCAGCTTGGGCAGGCGCCGTATAATGCTTATTCGCTCGATGCTTATGATATTTCACCTGACAAATCAGGATTACAAATAAATCACGAAGGTAATATTCATACAGTAGAAAATATAGCGGGTTTCGTGGGCGCCGATACTGTTGCCGTTGCGCTTGCGGTTGATATAGATTCGGAGAAAGACAATACATTAGTCGTTGATATCGGGACAAATGGGGAATTGGTGCTGGCCGCCAATGGAAAGTTCTATGCGGCGAGCTGCGCGGCCGGGCCGGCACTGGAAGGCGCACGTATAATATGCGGCAGCAGAGCGATGCAAGGTGCGATAGAGGCAGTAGTATTAAATGAGAACGATATTGATATCGATGTGATAGGTGACCGCCCCGCCAGTTCGATTTGCGGCTCAGGATTGATTGATGCGGTGGCGGTAATGCTCGAGCTTGGAGTTATCGACAAAACGGGAAGATTCGTAGAGCCTGCGAAACTGGAAGGTAATATCCCAGCCGGTGCTTATTCCCGAATATATGGACAGGATGGCGAGCCTGCCTTTAAGTTGGCTGAAAATGAAGATGGAAAAGTATTTCTGACTCAAAGGGACATTCGGCAGGTTCAGTTGGCGAAGGCCGCTATAAAGGCGGGTATTAAGCTTTTGCAGAAAAAGGTTGGCTTAGAGGATTCTGATATTAGCAAGATTCTGTTGGCCGGTGCTTTCGGGAATTATGTTCGTGCGGAAAGCGCGCTGCGGATAGGTTTGCTGCCCAGTGTCCCGGTGGAAAAGATACATTTTGTCGGTAATGCGGCGGCTTCGGGTGCAATAATGGCGCTGCTTAACCGACAATACAGGGAAAAGGCACGAGAGTTGGCGCGAAAGATAGAATACGTTGAAATCGCCCATGAGCCGGAGTTTCAGGATGTCTATGCAGATTCGATGCTCTTTGGTTGAAAGTTAAGTTATTGTTAATAGCCTGTGATGATATGCGGAGAGTTCTTAGGATAATCTTAGCCATATTGCTGATTGTCATCGGTTTGCTGACACTGATTACGCCGCTAACGCCTGGCTCGTGGCTGGCACTTATCGGGTTGGAGATTCTCGGAATTAGGATATTGATACAAAGGAAGTTTTTGTCATTTATTCCTGAGAAATATCACAATAAAGTGAAAAGTCTTCTGAAAATTAAAAAAGAAAAAACATAGACGGTGCGAGGGTTAGAAGGTACGACGGTACGAGGGGGAATCAAGAGTTTTTCAGAGGGAATTTTCAACGTTGATTTATTCAAGGGATAAAGAGAAAAAACTGGGAATTAAGAAGTGATTAGACTGTTGGAGAAGAAAAAATAAAGTGCCCAAAATAATTGCTGTGTATATTCTGCCAATTGTACTAATATCCATAATGGCGACAGTCAAGAATATTGTTCTGCTTATACTTCCAATGATTTTCTTCAAGAAAACCATAACGATAATAACACATGCGATAATAAACATCTGCTTAACAATGCTCATTGTTTATATAGCAGCTTGGGTTTGTTATAAATTTGAAGTCAAACCAAGTTTTGCAATGTTTGCTATCCCAATTTTTCTTGTTGTTTTAAAAGGCCTTAATCAAGTAACAAAAATTAGAAGCGGCTACAGTATGGCTGAAGCTATGACAAGAGATTTGTTGGAATTGAAGGGACAAAAGTGTGACCCAAACTATCGAATTCTACTTGTCCGACGTGAATATGCGAATTTGATAAGTAGTATATCCGGTTTCTTTGTCGGTGGGATTTTCTTTCTATGATACAAATAAACAACGTGCTGTATGTTGTTATGTTTAACTTACAAGAATTATGAATGTATACGTTTGGAAAAGACTAGGTGAAAGTAAGTCATTGATCAAACCCGATGACTTCATAGAGTGGGCCAAAAAAGATATTAAAGGGGGCAATCGAAGATCTATTGCCAACGCTCTGACAAATACTAAACGTGCTATTCATGCAAGAATAGATGAAATACTGTATGCTTTACGAGTTCAATATGCCAATGATTGGCCCCGAAGCCCAAGAACATCTGAAAAATTGAAAGTTCTAAAGCGTCTCAGTATTCCGGTTACGTCTATTGTCGAAGTCCTTACAAATAGACGCAATGAATTGGAGCATAGCTATTTGCTTCCATCATTAAAGCAAGTAAAAGCTGATGTTGAAACAACTGAATTATGGATAGAAAAATCCAAAAGCTATCTTCGACCATCAGTTGTCCTTACTGGATTGTCAGTCAATTCGATTGGGTGTTCAGCGAGTGCTACTACGAAAACGAGCACTTTTAAGGCTACGTTTGCTGAACCCAATAAGGTTGAGTTCTATTGGGATGCAAAGAAAGAAATTGTTACTCTATTGCAAAACGGTGAAAAAGACCGAAAAAATTATAGTGATTTTAACTGGAAAGACTTGGTAAGCATCCAGAAAAAGTTATATTTATCCGATGATAACCATCAGGTTGTCCCTTCAATTTCAGTTGCTACTAAACTATATAAGGCTTATGAAAACTGGGTGTTAGGCAAGCGAGGACCCTCATTTAAAGTTTCTACAAAATTCTCATAGGTAGAACCTGCGCCTAAGGAGGTCTATTTTTTATTTATACAGCATTTCTGCTGGAGGCCAGCATGAGGTGCATACAGTGTTACGTAGGCTTACAGGACGGAGTAAATAAAGATAGTACCGAACCGGAGGCAGAAATGCATTGGGCGTCTCGTTTTTTCCATCCACTTCGCTCTCCGTGTTCGCTCAGTGGC
>JASFVS010000179.1:0-6590 GCA_050049715.1 Phycisphaerales bacterium | reverse complement strand
AGACAAAAACCGATTTATATTTCGTTTGTGCAACCTGTTCCAGATAGAAATTATCAGCAACCCGCTCCTGCATTACAGTGATATCATCTAATTTCCGCAATTGCTCATACGCAGCCAGCCTGATTTGAAAATCACCGTCACGCAATAGCCTTTGTGATATTAAAATGGCATCTTTGCGCCTGGCGCCCGCAGTTATTGACTCCAAAGCTTCAACCCTGCAAGGCGAGCTTCTATTCATAGCTATCTTCCGGAGAACTGTCAAACCTGCGTCACTACCCAGGTTAAGCATACACCTGGCAACTCGCAACCGTTTGTGCTCGTCGGATATATTCAGTAAACCATTCAATGCCGGGAGACTATGATTTCCAATAGCTTCAAGAGCAATTTCACTTTCATATCCATCCTGTGAAGTAGCAAGTTTATTAGCAAAAGCGTTTATTCGTCGCGCGGTCATTTCATTACTATGTACAAGATACGTTGCCTTTATTATCGAGACAAACCTGTGTTTTTGCTCCCTGTATTTAGGAGGCACTTTCACTTCGATTCGACCGGGCAAAACCACTTTCGCCGTGCCATTGCCAAAAAGCTCATCCAGACGATTACGAATATTATTGGTAACTCTGAAATCAGGTTTATGAAGCACCAGAATTATCTTATACTCGCCAAGAACCTCACCACCTGTCAAAACATATCCGGTTCTTCTGTTTATCAGAGTAGAGTCTAACTTATCAATAAAAACAGCCCCCTGAGCATTTGCTACAATTCTTGAAGTAATCCCAAAAGTCCCTGCCGTTTTAAGTTCGGTACCAAGCAGATAGCCGCCTTCAAGAGAAGTTGTTTGTGTGCCCGACAACGCAGTCACCCTGACATCGAAAGTCTGATTCATCGAAGCTATCGTGGGCATTAATCCTTCAACCAATACTACTGCAGTATCAGAACCGTTAATCATTTTATCGACATTCATCCCACGGCCCGGCAACAGCGTCGGAATATGTTGTGAAAGATAAGCCCTAATCTGCGGCGGACACTCCGAAGATCCCGTACCCCTCAATCCCACGACTAATCCGTATCCTTCAAGACGTACCGATTCAGGCCACGACACATCAACCAGCGACCCTATCGTTACACCCAAATCTGTCGCAGGAGTAAGCTCTGTTGACCTCCCGCCGGCCCTGCTCCGCCTATTACAACCAACGATAAAGAAGGCTGCAAGCAGCGTTATTATACAAATCATTTTTCGATTGTTAATATTCATAAAGCCGGATACTTAAAAAACATAACCTTGTGATTGAAATCTCATCATGAATCCTACTGTCCCAGGCTATTCCCGTCAAGCTTAATTTTCGGTCACTATTACGCTTTATATAAGAACAAAAGGCTTCGATTGTCTATAATTATCAGGGCAATCCACAAAAAAAGGCTGCAAGTCATAACACTTACAGCCCTGTTATCTTTAATTACGACTTATATTCCTAAATCGCTCTCTTCCTGCGAAGCCATCCGACAAGGCCGACTCCGATAGCACCGAGCAAAACAGCACCGGGGGCTGGAACACCGGCCACATACTCCTGTCCGTTGGCAAATACAACTACGTTATAGATTTCTCTGTCTCCAAGATAGTTGTCCTGGCTATCACCCCATACAATGACTAATCCGTGTTCGGCGGGCCCGCGCGGAATTCCTCCTTCGCCGGAATACAAAGGCCGGGTTTCCCCAACACCAAGTAAGTCCCAGTCACTAATGTCGCTCCAAGTCACATATTCACCGTGAGTCCAGTACTGTTCTGGTTCAGGACTCGGTTCATAGAATTTGAAATTAAATTCATCATTCCCACCATGACCCGCAAAGTAGTATCGGATCGTCTTTATTGTATAATCACCAATGACATCGTCAGACATTACATAACCACCCTGTGATGAGATAATGCCATAATTACCTGCACCATCTGTGATAACAACATTACTGTAAGGATTATTTCCACCGTTTTTGCGCTTGTAAGTAAATTCGAGATATTCTATATCGCTAAGTGCCCAGCCATCGAAATAATTCGTGCCGTAATAAACCTTCTGACCGGCTTTGGGAATCTGGGCGGTAACACCGTTCCCGTTCGCGTACTCAACGATAGTACCATACTCTCCGCTGCCGTCGTTCGCGGGACGATGGGCAACTCCATCGAAACCTATGGTCGTAGAAGCCTGACCCACACCGCTAACTGCCAATGTTACTGCAATAACAAAAATGATTGATGATTTGTACATTTTCCCACCTTCCTCCTTTAATTTACAATATCATTCTCTCCTCACTCAAAAAACTAAAACGTAAAATTCCTCCGTGGCCTACAAGGTGTATTTTATTATATCCTGAATCATAATGTCAAGAAGAAACTGTTTTTTTCCTCTTACATTAGCATATTCCCGCAAAATACCCTGTCGCGCTCCCTAAAAGCCCCTAAAACCCGTTAAAACATATCGAATTCCGGTACCCAAACGCCTTTTCGAAAATTCTATCGTAAAAGGAGCCCGTTCAATTTAGGATGTCCCCGCGTTCGTCCGATAGCATTTTATCGAAGTATTCATTAGCCGATGTGATATAACGTTCGTCGGATATAAGCGGCTTTTCCAGCTTCGTTCTGGTCTCTGCCGAGAGCTGTTGGTTTTCCACTATCTCCCTGCCTGCCGTTTGAAGCAGCTTTTTATATCTATGTATAATAGGCTTCAAGATGAAAGGCACCTCTTTCAATACAGAACCAGCCCCTCTGTATATCTCACCGACAACTTCGGTCCGCATATTCCTCGCTACTCTTTTAAACAACAACTCCAACACCTGAAAATGACTCTGCTCCGGAAAACCACTGTTCGATATTACAACCAGTTTAGGAATCTTTTGAGCCATTGTATGCACACATTCTCCACCCTCATCTTTCCCAAAATGCGGGTCAGCCACAGGAATGATTCTGTCCATAAAATTCTTCATGATACCCGTCACATTATCAACGTAAAGCGGCGTCGCAAACACAACGATATCCGAGTTCACGAATTTCTCGAGCAATTCCGCCATGTCGTCTCTGATAACACATTTACCCGGCGTCTTCAGCCAGCATGAAAAACAGCCCCTGCAATGATTTATCTCCTTCTTCAAAAGAAAGACATTTTCAACCTCAGCACCGGCCTGCATCGCCCCTTTCATAAAAGCCGCCACCATAATATGCGTATTTCCGTTTTCAGCTCGCGGCGACCCATTGAATATTGTAATTTTCACTGCCAACTCCTTCTTCTCAACCATGCCTTAAGTCATACCTTATTCACCAACCATCTGGCAAATTACCGTTCTCGTCCTTGGCCTCGTATCGAAATCCACAAGTATAATTTGCTGCCACGTCCCCAACGTCAATTGCCCTCCAATAACCGGAACACTCAATGAAGGTCCCATCAAAGTTGCCCTGACATGCGCATGGCCATTGTCGTCATGCCAGGTCTCTTCATGCTCATACCGGCCTCTCTCCGGCGCGATTTTCTCAAACGCAGCTCTTATATCGTAATTAACCAATCCGGGCTCATATTCGGTCGTTGTAATCCCTGCCGTAGAACCAACGTTAAAAACGGTAACGGCACCCTCTCTTATATTCGACCTGGAAATAAATTCATTCACCTGCCCGGTAATATCAATAACATCACAATTACCTTTTGTCTTAATCTTTAGCGTTTCTGACCAAACCATTTCTAATAAATCCTACTTTACCTATTGAAAAAATGAAGCCTCGCCACTGCAAACATAGCGAAGGAATCTCAAACAGAAAGGATAATCCATACCCCCCTTTTTTGCAATCTTTGTCTTGAGCTTCAAATTCCAGATCTCATAGACTTATTAAACGTCGGATCTTAATCTTTTACCACCCCGAGCTTACCGGAAGTTACAGTTAGTATTTTATGATGATAACAAGTGGGGCCAAGTGGAGTCGAATCATTAATTATAAATCGTAGATTTTAATATACACCGTACACCTCTAATCCCGTTGACTCGTGGCCGACCAAAACACGAACTTTGGTTATCCTCATCGGTCTCGGCAAAGAAAGCTTGAATTCTCCATCGTAATAAAGCTTGACTCTGCCGCCTTTATTGAACACTTCTTTACGCGGCCCACCACGTGTCATATAAGTGACCTCGATATCATTAATTCTAAGATACGACGCCTTCCTTCCGGTCCTCTTCAACTTTATCTCTCTTGCAGGCCTGTCACGTCGGCCGTCGCAAAGGGTTTCTAACCAGACACCGTCACCACCGTTTGTCGTCCCTAACAGAACCTCTCGCAAACCATCATTCTCCACGACCGGCTGATTTACTATCTCAGAAAAATACGGCACTCCACAAACTTCTAAGCCGGTTGACTCATGATTGATATTAATCCGAACACGCCTGATTCTCATTGGCCTTGGCAACGCTAACTTAAATACTCCATCACGATTAAGTCTCACTCTGCCGCCCTTATTAAACACCTCTTTTATAACTCCTCTTGGCGTAACATAGCTTATCTCAATATCGTTAATTCTCAGGTAGTTCGATTTGTGTCCCGTCCGCCTGATTCTTATTTCCTTCAACGGCCCCTCATAACGAGTACTGCATAAAGCCTCAAGCCACGTACTATCACCGCCGGGTGTCGTTGCTAACAATATCTCTCCCGGATAAGGACTTTGAGCCAAAACCATTACTTCTTCATATTCTTTAATCAATCCTTTTAACTCATCAAGAATCTCGCCAACCTCATGGCTGTTAGAAACCGGCTTGTTTGTTGCGTTGCTTAGTTTCTCTGCGCTTAATACAATTTCATCAGCTAACGCCTTGACTCTCCCTGAGTACCCATTAGTCAACGCCCATATAGTCCCCGCCGAGCTGCAAAGCACCAATGAAACTAATAATACCCTCCCCAATCGATATGTTTGTCTCTTATACATGTTCTTATGCCTCCTTTCTACATATAAAAGGCACTAATAATACCATTCGTAACATAAAATCCAGTCTTATCTCTCAATCTGTGAATTCATCCACTATTTTATATATCGCCCAAATCATGAGGCATGAGTAACAAAAAATCTCTCTTCTTTTCTGTCAACCAAAAAACCGCAATAGACGTCTAAATAGATAAATGTTATAAGAATGCTTTGTTATTGCGTGCTCATCGTAATTGAAAGAATGAAAGGAAAAAACAATGGACTTTAAGAAATTCTCTCAAATCAATACTCTAATCGTGTTAATTTTGGTCTCTGTCACCCTTGCTGAACCATCCCTGACCATCTACAATCAGGATTTTGCCGTTGTACGAGACCAGCTTGCTCTAAATCTAAAACGAGGCACTAACGATCTGAGCGTAACAAATATCACAGCTCACCTTGAGCCGGACTCAGTTATCCTTCGCGACCCAAAAGGCAAACGTGCAATACAAATCCTCGAACAGAACTACCGCTCCGACCCGGTCTCGCAGGGTTTGCTGCTTTCCTTATACGAAGGAAAGGAAATCGACTTCCTTATCACCAACAGGGACGGCGACACAAAAATAGAAAAAGGTAAAATTATCCGCTCCGGCTATGTCCCCCACCAATCCGGCATGCAGAGATACGGCCCACAATATATGCAACGTCAGTACGTTAACGTTAATACTTCCCAACCCATAATTGAGGTTGACGGCCAATTGCGTTTCAGTCTGCCCGGCCAACCGCTTTTCCCGTCACTCGCAGACGATACCATCTTAAAACCGACGATTCACTGGGTCATTAACACTAATAAAAGCGGAAAACTTGACGCAGAACTAAATTATATCACAGGAGGAATGAGCTGGAAAGCCGACTACAATATGCTCGCCGGTGAAAAAGGCGATAAGCTCGATGTAATCGGTTGGGTCACAATGGATAACCAAAGCGGTAAAACATTCGAGAACGCACGCATAAAGCTTATGGCCGGTGACGTTAGTAAAATCCAGCCCGACCAGGAACGCTATGCTTATGCCGGCATGAAATTGGCCATGGAAGCTGCAAGTATGCCCGCGCCTGTCTCGGAAAAAGCCTTTGACGAGTATCACCTTTACACATTAAACCGTCCCGCCACACTTCACGACCGTGAGACTAAACAGGTCGAGTTCCTGCGTGCAGAAGGTGTCGATAGCCAGCGTCTGTACGTTTACGATGGGGCCAAAATCGATTACAGGCGATACCGTGGCTGGACATCGGACAATATCAGGCGTAACAGAGAATACGGAACGGAGAGTAATCCTAAAGTATGGGTAATGAAGGAGTTCGAAAACTCAGAAGAAAACAACCTCGGCATTCCTCTGCCGCGAGGTGTCGTTCGATTCTACCGCCGGGACGATGACGGCCAGCTCGAATTCACTGGAGAGAACATTATCGACCATACGCCGAAAGATGAAACCGTTCGCGTCTATACCGGCAACGCTTTCGACCTCGTAGGTGAAAGGAAAAGAACACACTACCAAATTGATACGGGCGCTGACTGGCTTGATGAAGCATTTGAAATCAAGCTGCGTAATCGAAAAGAAAAGGGCTCCGTCGAAATCAGAGTTGTAGAACATTTATATCGATGGA
>JASFVS010000177.1:0-6629 GCA_050049715.1 Phycisphaerales bacterium | reverse complement strand
GTATTCAAGCTCAGTACTTCTAATTGATTTCCTTGAAGTTTGGGCCTGATTATATGTTATGTAACTGGGGTGGTTGCAGTTGTAGGTTCTAAACACAGCCTGTCATCCGGAAATGGAGGTAACAAGAATGAAATTACTTCGCCTGACCTTGCTATTTATTACTATAGCAATTTTTTTACAATTGTTCCCATGTACTTCACATGCGCTTGAGAAACTGGACAGAGGAGTCGTGGCTATGTCAACAAGCGAAGGTAATGTTTATGTCGGCTGGCGGCTGTTGGCCTCAGACCCACAGAATGTTGCTTTTGATGTTTTACGCTGTGCCGAGCCTGATGGTGAGCGTAAGAAGTTAAATAACAGTCCAATTAAAGATTCTTGTAACTTTGTGGATACTACCGCTGATGGTAAAAGTTGGTATTACGTTATCCATCCGATTAATATTGGTACTTTTCTTTCTGATTCTGAGCTGGTGAAATCCAATCCTGCGGATGCAAATGATGGTTGTATAAAAATCAATCTTCAGGGCGACTACGGGGCTAACAAGATTGGGATAGCCGACTTGGATGGAGATGGAGTTTATGATTTTGTCATCAAGCAGCCGGGGATGTCTATTGACCCGGGCAGGCAGCGTCGCAGCCGAGATACTTATAAAATAGAAGCATATAACGGCAGGACGGGCAAATTTATGTGGCAGAAGAAAAACGGAAGGGCATGGGCGAGAGATTACCCCGGCACTCGCGGAACGCCGACAATCGACGGGGGTCGGCTGTATCATGAGAGTCCTCTCGGGAATATTATTTGCCTGGAAGCAAAGGCCGGAGATAAGATTTGGGAATTAAACATCTTGCAGAAATTCCAAAGTAAAACTGCTACATGGGCTCTATGCGAATCATTATTGATTGATGGAAACCGCTTGATCTGTTGTCCGGGGGGACCGCAAACGTGTATGGTTGCACTGGATAAAAATACCGGCTCAATTGTTTGGAAAGCGCCCGGTATCGATGAATTGGCCAGCTATGGTTCTCCGATTCTGGTCGAATATAAGGGATTGCGAATCATAATTACATTGGCCTCTAAAAGCATTATCGGTGTGAATGCCGATAATGGTGAACTTTTATGGCACGTTAAACACGAGTCATACATCGGCGAAAATGTAATGATGCCAATTTATAATGATGGCCATGTGTTTGTAAGTACCTTAAAGACGGGTTCGGTTAAGTGGAGGGTTAATGTTCAAAACGGCAAGGCTTCACTCGATGAATTATGGCGTACACTGGAATGTGATAATCAGCACAGTGGTGTAATATTAGTCAATGGAAATCTTTACGGTACGAGTACATTTAGCAACAGGGGCATGTGGGTTTGCCTGGACTGGGAAACCGGAGAAAACAAGTATGTGGATAAGGGGGTTGGCAAGGGTTCGCTTACGTATGCGGATGGGATGCTGTACATGTTAGGTGAAAATAAAGTTATGGAGCTTGCCAAACCAACTCAAACCGGCTTTGAATTGATTAGCTCATTTGAGATTCCGGAGGGGGGCGAAGGCAAAAGCTGGGCCCATCCTGTGGTTTGTGGGGGACGCCTGTATATACGACACGGTGAATTCCTTTATGCGTACGATGTGCGTAAAAACATTTAAACATCAGACCAAACACTGGAGAAGGGTGGGCTTTATGATTATATGTGTTCATAAGTAGGAGAAAGAAGGCTGAAACTTATGTGGAATTACCGGCCCATTTTTTAAATACACCGACAAGTATTATTACTCCATACTCCAATTGTTAATTAAAATGGTAAGGTCTTCCAAATCCACGTTACAATCGCCGTCAAGGTCGCCTACACATCCGGGTTGATTTAATTCGGACCAGTGTGCAATCAGAACGCTAAGGTCATCAATGTCTACATCGCCATCAGGTTCGAAGTCGCCAGGGACAACATTAACAACAAGCGATTGAATAAGTTCGATTCCCTCGCCTGTTCCGAGGTTTCGGCTGTATTGTTTGTCGGTTGAGTTGTTCCAGTGCTCATGCACGCCGAGGCTTTCGAGAGGTATTCCATCATTTTCCGGGTCGTATATTGTTCCTGAAGGAGGATTGTCCACCAAAGCCGCCTCGTGCAGATAGTTATCAATACTGCCTTCTTCAACATCTCCTTCCGAACGCAGAAAGTCAACGAGAACAGAATCAATTGCGACGCCATCCTGCGATACGAACAGGCTCGATGACAAGCCGCCATTGAATGGGGGAGCCGACCAGTATGTTTTTCTCAGGCACTCGATGAAAAACAGAAGTGTCTTACCTCCAAGGTGTTCATGACCCATCAGGTCAACGAGGGCGTTATATGAGCCCATTGGTCTGGCTCTTATGCCGCCTGAGAAATCGTATGCGGCGACTGCTTCGTGCATAATGGCGGGGTTCCATCCATAATAATATGGCCATTGGTTCGGATGCCATACCGAGCCGAAATGGTTCTTCGCACACAATGTTACACCTGCAAGCTCGTGTGGTCTGGGTAGTGCGATATTAATAAGGTATCTGGCTTCAGAGACAACGGTAGGAAGGCATACCTGCCCGCTGTCCGGGACAATGCTTGGGTCGCCATAATAAACGCGTGCATTTGGGTCAGGAACGACTTTAATTCGTTCGCCTGGGTCCGGCCCTGGGCCCCATTGATAGCCGCTGCGGTCGGTTGCATCTCCTTCGGCGAAGCGCACGCCGGGGAAATCCGTATGACAGTAATTGTAAGCCGGGTCGCCATGATAAAAGATACAGTCATAAACAGTAATGTCGGAATCCGGCACGCCTGCCACTTCCACTAATTGCCATAAAAGGGCATAAAGCATTTGAGGGCATGGCCTGTTGGTCTGGCCGGAGGTCCATTCGTAGCTACGGGAGAAAATATTATTAATTTTTATAGCAATCTTATCTCCACTTGTATAGCCGACATTGATGCCGTGATTTGTCTGATTGAAATGTCTGAATATGGCATCCCATGCCTCGGCCTGGTCGGCAATGCCTGTCAGATTGCGAATTGCACGAGACATCATGCTATGTGCAATTTCCGGGTCTGTGCGACTGTCTTCCCACCAGTGGCCTGCCGAGCCATATTGGTCGTTAATCACCGGGTCATACACCCATACGACGCGTCCGGGGTTGATTCCTTTTGCTATGCCGATAGGTGTATTGGCTAAATCCGAAGGAACAAACGGGGCCGCCTGTGCAGGTTTGTTGGTGGTTATGATGACGGGCCATAATATCGCCATAACGGCAACTGCTGCGGTGACGGCACCGATTACATATCGCGATTGATGAAACATGCGCTTAGCTTTGCGGTATGCAATTGTTGAACCGACAAGCCCAAGCACCCAGATAATAAACCCGGAAGCTAATGGTTGGGCGATTCGCTGGCATGGATAAGTTGCCCTGCTTGGTTTGGGTAAGACACGGATAAGAAACCAGATGAGCGCTAAAAGACCTGTAATTGGGAAAAGCCACGAGGCCCATCGTTTTATTTGCTTTTCTTTTATCAGTTTGCCTGTTTTTGGGCATGCTTTCAACTGGTGGTACATAATCAGCATCTTTCTCTATTAGATACGTATTTAGGCTCCTTTATTATAATCAATTTAGCTTATTTTTGGAATGGTGAATCTGACTGGCAGAGGTGGTGTTTTTGGATAGGGCTGTTGGGTAATAATAGTATTGATGCTGTTTATTGATGGTTTGGCAAAGAAGGCTCGGCCGGGGGTCAGATTCAACTATGAGTTTGCTTTAGTCAATATATTAATGTAAAATGTCGTCTCAAGATGTCAAACAATTAAAAGTAAAAAGCTGTTTTCATTGGACTTGACTTCTCAGATTTTATCAGAATAGGAGATAGAAAATGAAATCTGCAATTCGTATGAATATGTTAATTTTGGTCTTTCTCTTTTTTGTTATATTGTCCGGATGTAGTGCTGAGATTGGAGCAAATTCAGTGGTTTTGGGAGATGAACTGAGTTGGCCTGCTGTAGCCAACCAAACCCGGCCCTGGTCGCGCTGGTGGTGGATGGGCAGTATTGTAAACGAAGATGACCTTACAACGGAGATGGAGAAATATGCGCAGGCTGGCCTGGGAGGATTGGAAATCACACCTATTTATGGTGTTAGGGGTTATGAAGACCAATTTATCGATTACCTGACTCCAAAATGGATGGAAATGCTGGTTCATACTTTGGAGGAAGCAGAGAGACTCGATATGGGTATTGATATGGCCACGGGGAATGGCTGGCCTTTCGGAGGGCAGTGGGTAGGAGCCGATGATGCCTGTAAAAATGTTGTCTATAAAACATATACTTTGAGTGAAGGTCAGAGTCTTGATGAGCCTGTTAATTATATGCAAAGACCAATGGTGCGGGCGATAGGACGCCGGTTGAATATCTCTGAAATAAAGGAACCTATCAGTACCAATGAAAATCTTCAGGCACTTGCCCTCGAACAGGTTCGTTTCGAGAAGCCGTTGCCTTTGCAGATATTGATGGCGTATTCGGACCAGGGTCAATCTCTTGATCTTACAGATAAAGTCAACTCGGTAGGTAATCTGCACTGGACAGCTCCCGTGGGCAACTGGACATTATATGCGGTCTTTCAGGGTTGGCATGGAAAAATGGTCGAACGTGCAGGTCCGGGAGGAGAGGGAAATGTCATCGACCATTTCAGGGCTGAAGCTCTGGAAAATTACCTGAGAAAATTTGATCGTGCATATATAGGTTATGATGTAAGCTCGCTTCGTGCATATTTCAATGATTCCTATGAAGTTGACGATGCCGCCGGGGAATCTAACTGGACCGACAATTTCTTCGAAGAATTCAGAATGCGTCGTGGTTATGACCTTCGTGAACGTTTGCCTGCGTTATTTGGAAATGATTCAGCGGAAAAAAACAGCCGGGTCCTTTGTGATTATCGCGAGACTATTTCAGATTTGCTTCTTGAAAGATTTACTATTCCATGGGGCCAGTGGGCGCAAAGTAAAGGCGCCACAACTCGAAACCAGGCTCATGGTTCACCGGCCAATCTTTTGGACCTTTACGCCGCGAGCGGCATCCCCGAAACAGAAGGCTCAGACAGATTAGGATTTAAACTTGCCTCTTCCGCCGCACATGTTACAGGTAAGCTTCTGACATCATCGGAGGCGGCTACATGGCTGGACGAGCATTTTTGTGCATCTCTTGGTGACGTAAAGACTGCTGTTGACGGTTTTTTCCTGGGTGGTATCAATCATATTTGTTATCATGGAACGAACTTTTCACCGCCGTCGGAGACTTGGCCCGGATGGATGTTTTATGCATCAGTTCATTTCGGCCCGACTAATTCTTTCTGGAAAGATTTTTCAACTTTAAATATGTATGTCACCCGCTGCCAGTCTTTCCTTCAGGCCGGTCAGCCGGATAACGATGTGCTTGTTTATTTTCCCATCTATGATTCCTGGTCCCAGACAGGCAGAAGTTTATTACAGCATTTCAGGCAGTCTGTTTCCGGTGTTCTCTCACATGACGGACAGTTGTTGCTGGATGCTGGTCATACGTTTGATTTTATCTCGGACCGGCAAGTCTCAAATTTGGAGTTCGTGAATAATTCGCTTCAGACCGGAGGTGTTTCCTATAAGGCCGTAGTCATACCGGAAACCCAGCTTATTCCTGTAGAGACATTCGAGAAACTTATTGGGCTGGCACAGGAAGGCGCTATTATAATTTTTGGAAGCAATCTTCCATCTGATGTTCCAGGGTATGGGAGCCTTAATGAGCGCCGAAGCAATTTCGAGGAGCTTGTGGCCCGGCTCAATTTTACAGAGACGGGCAATTCGGATATTCGAAGCGCCGAGATTGGCAGAGGCAGGATTTTAGTAGCTGATGACTTGATGCGATTACTGTCTTATGCCGGGATTGAACGCGAGACTATGGTCGAGCAAGGACTACAGTTTGTCCGTCGTTTGCTCCCGGACGGCAAATGCTACTATGTTGTTAATGGCACCAATGAGCCACTCGATGATTGGGTTCCTTTGCAGGTCGATGCTAAATCTGTGGCGATTTATGAGCCGATGCATGGGGAAGTAGGGCTGGCTGCTATGAAAACTTCCGACTCAGGTGCGAATGAAGTTTATTTGCAGCTTACACCCGGTGAGTCCTGCATTTTGAGGGTATTTGAAAATGTGATTGAAGGGCCGTCATATTGTTATGTGAAGACATCAGGAGAGCCTCAGAAAATCGAAGGCACGTGGTCTGTAACTTTCATTGATAGCGGGCCGGAATTGCCTCCAAATCTTGAAATCACGGAATTAGATTCCTGGACGAACTTTGGGCCGGAAGTATTGAAGATATTTTCCGGTACTGCAAAGTACACTATTTCTTTCCATAGACCTGTTGGAATCGTCGATGGATGGATGCTTGATCTGGGACGTGTCTGTGAGAGTGCGAGTGTGAGACTCAATGGGACAGATTTAGGTACGCTTATTGGGCCTGACTATCGGATTTCAATTCCTAATGATATAATGCAGGAAGATAACATTCTTGAAATTGAAGTATCAAACTTGATGGCGAATCGGATTGCCGACCTGGACCGGCGGGGCGTTAACTGGAAAAAGTTCTACAATATAAA
>JASFVS010000176.1:0-6715 GCA_050049715.1 Phycisphaerales bacterium | reverse complement strand
GACATATACCTGTAGGATGATACCATATTGGCCAGTTGGTTCATCGCCAACAGTAGAAAATCCACTCGCATGTGAATATGAATCGGTCTGGCTCCGTTTATCGCGGCACCGAGTCCGGAACCGGTCATAGCATCTTCTGATAAAGGTGTATCAAAGCATCTTTCGGCGCCAAATCTTTCTAACAAACCATCGGTACTGCCAAATATCCGTTTGTGGTCTGGTACCCCTATTCCATATGTGAGTACAGCTGGGTCCCGTTCCATTTCCTGGGTCATCGCTTCATTGATTGCCTGGCAGTAGGTAATTTTCCTCACGCTAACACTCCCTGATAAAGCTCAGAAGTTCCACTAAAACCCGCTTCTTTCGCTTTGGCGATACTATTGTCTATCTTAGAGTCGATGTCCATTTCCATATTTTTGATGACATCCTCCTCCATGCCCAAATCTTTCAACTTTTTTCTTTGAAGTTCTATCGGGTCAACTTTCAGCCATTCATCGAAGTTATCTTTTGAGCGATATGCGGCATCAAAATCCTGATTTACCCCGACATGCTCGAGATATCTGAAATATTGCAATCTAAGAAAACACGGCAGCATTTCTGTTCTTATCCGGCCAATTGCTTTGGAAGCCAACTGATGAATCATCTCCACATCTGTTGTTTTATCTTCATAGGTCAGGCAATTAAAATTCGAGACTACATCAATAATAGATTCATATCCTCTTCGTTGGGATTTTGGTGTGTGCACCGCCAGGCCATTATCCTCACAGACAAACAGAATCGGTAGCTTCATTAAAGATGCAAGGTTGAGACTTTCCCAAAATACTCCTTCCTCTACAGCACCGTCACCAAAGAACACCGCTACAATCCTGTTGTTTTTTGCTCTCTTGTTTGCAAAAGCGGCTCCTACAGCTACTGGTATAGCGCTAGCCACAATAGCCGAAGTGCCCATAAATCCGTAGTCAGGTGCGCACAAATGCATTGAACCGCCTTTGCCTTTTAAAGATGCCGTTTGCTTGCCATACATCTCTGCGAAGAAATCGTCTGTGTCTTCGGTTTTGGCTAAAAACAGGGCATGAGATCGATAAGTTCCAAATACTTGATCATCGGGTTTCAGTGCCTGGCATATACCGACGGCGATTGCTTCTGCTCCCATTGACATGTGCATAGGAGTCTTCATCTGATCTTCGAAATAGTGCGAAATAATTTTCTCTTCGCTTTTTCTGATAAGATACAGCTTTCTATAGCACTGCAGACTCAACTCGCTGATTTTGTTCAGTTTTTTGTTTTTTTCTGTAGTAATCACGCCAATAATCCAAAGTATCCTTTAATGTTTTTTCAAATTTAATCGCCGGCTTCCATCCCGTGGCTTTATGGAATTTATCAACACAAGGTATCTGTAGTATTACATCGGAAGGCCGTAATCTTGCTGATTCCACTTCGACTTTTATATTTTTAGCTGTTGATATTGCTAATAACTTGTCGAGCATCTGGCCGACAGTCATCGTTTCATTTCCGCCGATATTGTAAACTTCACCCGGCTTACACTTGTTAACAAGGAGCCAATAGGCTCTTACAGCATCACGAACATCGGAAAACGTCCTCACACTATTCAGATTTCCAACTTTAATTATTGGCTCAGCCAACCCAGCTTCTATCATTGCTATCTGCTTGGCAAAATTGGAGACTACAAAAACTTCACCTCTGCGTGGCCCTGTATGTGTGAACATTCTGCTTCTAATAGTTTGAATTTTCCATGAACTCCAGTATTGAAGTGCGAGCATATCTTCGCCCACCTTGCTCACCGCGTAGGGGGATGCTGGTCGAAGAGGATTACTCTCTTTAATCGGGACTTCATCCTCAGTTACCTGACCGTACACTTCGGAGGAACTGCATATATGAATTATGGGATTGTATGAGTCTGATTGTTTTAACTGCTTTACTGCTTCCAGCAAGTTGCATGTGCCAACAATGTTGGTTTCCAGTGTCTCGATAGGCGCTAAAAAACTAAAATCGACATACGACTGTGCAGCCAGATGAAAGATAACATCCGGTTTGTAAATAGCTAACGTATTTCTTACCGAAGGGAAGTCCTGCAGGTTGCCGTAATGTAAGGTTATATTATTTAAGATGCTGTCAATATTGGCCTTCGGCGAGCGCCACCGAACAAAACCGGCGACTTCAACCTCTGTATGGTTTTCAAGTATATATTCTGCCAGATGGCTTCCCACAAAACCTGTAATGCCTGTTATCAGCGACCGCACAGTTTGCCCCTTATTTTAATCAAATACTACTACGATAAGTTCCGACTTTTTTTGCTCTTGTGGACACGCTTTAGATTTCCTTCAAATCTTTCTCAAGACCAGTCTAAGACCGCCTGTTAAAAGCTCTTCTTCGCTATAGTCTTTTAGCTCGCTTAATATACTTGGTGTCAGTAGTTCCATATTTTTGTAGTTGATGCCAAAATTTATATGTATTGGGCTTGTAACACGAAGAAGGTCAGCTGCTATTGATTTATATTCTTGGGTACTGAGCCGGTTGAAATGCTTTGAGGAGTAAATATAATCAATATGACCTTCAAGAGGACCTTCAAGATGACCTGACCCAACTATCTCTTTGCAGCGATCTTTGTAGTGAGATTTCATTTCGTCCGCGGTTTTCTTCCTCAGGTGAATCCATGGTTCATTTGGGAAAACATTTTTTTCGTGGTGGCCGAATGCCGAGTTCCACAACGGTGCTGCCTGACAATATATGATACCTCTTCTGGCAGTAACTCTGACCATTTCTTCAAGTGCGGCTTTTGGATTTGGGATATGTTCTAATGTTGCGATGGAACAACAAATATCAAAAGAATTATCCTCGAATGGCATTTTCTCAGCGGAGCAACTGACATATCTTATCCGGGGATGTGGATAATCTTTTCCAACATCTTCAATTACATCTAATCCCGTTACTTCTCTCGCCCCCATTTGAACGAGTAGGTCGCATTCGAATCCCTTATAGCACCCCACGGACAAGATGTTTTTACCCCGGACATCAGCGTATCTGTTCAATTCTGCCAACAATCCATAGTGATGGCTTTGCTGTTTTTTTTCCAGTGGTTCGCTTTCCTGTTTCTTGACTAATTCCTCAAAACTGCCGGCTTCTAAGAAAGCTGCTTTATTAATTAGAATATAGTTTTTTTCTTCTGGTATGGCTATTTTCATATTAAGAGTTTTAATCTGGTCTATTGTATTATCAAGCCAGACTTCATCTTGATGGTGCTGGCTGAAGATTACATATTCACCCTTTGCCTGTTGAGCTGCCAGGAGACATAACTGCACGAATTTAAGTCCATTCTGAGGTCTAATGATTTTCACATCGTCCAGGCAGGATTTTGTATAAGATTCGACAATCTCGGCTTTGCTGTTATTGATGATTATGAGTTCATGCTGATTTGATAAGCCGGTTGTGGATAGTGAATGTAGATAATTGTTTGCGCCTGAGCAATCTTTTCCTGTGATGAATACGATAGAACATCGCTTTTTGGCTTGGTTTGTTTCATGGCCAGTTCTTATCTCTATACCACGGGTGACCTTTACACTATTTGGTTTAATTTGAAGCATTAATTAAGCCTTTTTTTCTGTGCTGTCCAGGCTTGTTGAAGCCTATGAAAATTTCTGTATAAGCAGACGCCGTCCCCGTCGGTGTACAAATACGACATTTACACCGACCAAATGCCGTTACCAGAACAGAGTTATCGTGTTTCAATTTTGTTAAAGCTTGTTTTATAGTAACTATGCAATATTTTTTATTTAGTCATATTACTAAGATGAGTCCGGTTTTGCTTTTCAGTCATTACGAGTTGTTTATCCGAGAGAGAAAGACGATCAGCGCGATTTATTTTTTCCAGTAAATATATAGCATAGCATTCTTCGCCTTTGTCATTTTTGGAACAGGCAAGAACTTTGTATTCAAATTTTTGTAACTGTCCATCCCACCATTTTTTAGGCCTGACAGTAAGGTGTAATCTTTGTTTTATTTTTTGGCCAAAATAGTCTTCGAAAAGTGCAATTTGTAAAAACACATATTTGTTGGCCCAGTGATATATATTTTGCAGAACTTCCTCCACGTATTGCGGATGGATATGTTCTAATACATCGGTGCAAATAACGGCGTCAAACTGCCTTTCCTCGAATGTTTCCTTACGCCATAAAGGTGCTGTTTTTAATATCTTTTCTTGTAAAGGTTTTAGCTCCGGATCAAGACAGTTATCAGCGATATCGATTCCTTTGCATTGGAATCCCATATCCAACATTTTTTTTAGCAATTTGCCTGAACCGCATCCGGCATCGAGGATTGTTCTTACGCCATTATGCTTGAAAAGATCCAAAAAATTCAACGAATTAGAAAGTTCTAATCCGGGTGAATAGTCTGCATAGGCTCTATTACTAAAATCCCAAGCGTTCAAATACTTAAGCTTCTCTGATTTTTCAAAAGCACTGGATAAATTATTCCTTTCGCCTGTCAATATTTTGTCCCCAATTATAATCAAATATTGCCTCGATAAGCCGCTATGGTTTTTTTACCTTTACGAATCCACTTTAATTGCTCAGCGGTCTCGGCTTGCTGAGTTGCGATAGCAAGGCATAGAGCCTGATATAATTTTTGAATATGTTCACACTGGTTTTTAAACTCAGCAGATTCAAGAACCCCCGATTGTTTGACTTGTTTTACGAGAGAGCTGGCTTGTTCGTTTAAGACTTCAACTTCTTTAATGTTACCTTTTTGGGCAAGGCCTATTTGTTTCTTTAAAAGACTCTTTAGGTCACTTAATTTTGATGAAGGCTGGAATGTCTTTTGATTTGTTGTCATTTAAACCGGATTCCCCCATGTATTCTTTTGCGCCAGACTGTGTTCAACTTCTTCCAGAAGATTAGCTGCATCTTTATGGTTGGCGTCCAGCGTTAACAAATCCATAAGAACTTTCTTAGACTCTTCGAAATTGCCATCTTTCATATACAGAGCTGCCAGTGGAAACATAACAGAAGTATCACCGGGGTGCATATTCAAATACACTTTTAGGTAGTGAATAACCTTTGCAAACGAACCCATCTGGCAGGATGTTTGAAACAGACCCAAAAGTGCTATCAGATTGTCTGTGTTTAGCTCCAGGCTTTTAAGATACATCTCAAAGGCATGCTTATAGTCGGCTTTTTGCTGAGCTATCATAGCAAAACCAGCATAAGCTTTGGCGCAATTAAGATCCAGACGACAAGCAACTCTAAAGGCTATCTCGGCATCATCTAAAAGATTCTTTTGCAAAGCTACTACTCCCAGGCCTACATAAGGCCCCGGTTCATCAGGTGATAACACGGCTGCTTTTTCGTAGTATTGTTGTGCTTGTTCATAATCACCAACGGAAGTGTAGCAATCCCCCAGTTCCTGTAATACTTCATAGTGCTGTGTCGAATTATTTTGCTCATCGACGTTATTACGTTTTATGTCCATAGCAATTCTTTTCCTTCGAGTATTTGTTCAGCTCTTTCGAGCAATTTAATAGCCGAGTTAAGATCTTTTTCTTGGTGTTTGACCTTTGCTTCCAATAAAAGAGTGTCAACGGTTGGCCTTAACTGATTGATTTCACGAGTAAGTTTGCTTGCTTTGATATGGCAACCGGCTTTGAAAGACGCTTTTGCAGCTAATGCTTTCATCCAAAGTGTGTTTTGATGATGTTCAGTGATATATTCGAACATTTTGGCTGCTTCTGAGAAGTTTCCTTTTTTTTCTGCTAATCTGGCTTCTCCAAGTAGTTGGTCAAACTGGAAGGGAATTTCTTCCGGCCGAAGCTGCCTTATTACAATGCCGGCTGCCTTCAGAGATTCGCGCACAGGGAGATTGGGAAATCTTCTCCGGGCATGATATAAGTCACTTTTTCTTACTACCAACGCCCACAGTGCGTTTGTTGATTGTTCTAACTCGAATCCCTCGTTATCGTCTGGATTGTTGACCAAAGCGTGGAGTGCGTCCTCTACCCAGAGTTCCTCAATAGGAAATCCACTTGGTACAATGGTTATATATTCACCTTCACATTTAGCTAAAGCTGAGTCTATTCGCTGTGTTTCGGAGGATTTTGTGTTAACGGGCACAGAAATTATATTGGGCATCTCAGTGTCGAGTCTTTCGAAATTTGCGGTTGGCAGAGGCAGATAAATCTTATATGGGTAGAAGGTATGCTGCCAGATAGAACCGAGGGTTGTGCCCGCCTGCTTGTTCAGTTGGTCTGTAATAAAAATGATGGACATATCTCCGAGTTTAGTCCAGGGTTTGGCTGGTCTTGTAGTTCGTATCGTCAGAAAATTCTTTAGGTACTCGTTCTCGTCTTCGCGTCCTCGTTCTGATATCCTGTCGCTTTTACCAGCAGGCCTGTAAAATTCGCCTGTGATTCTGTGGGCATGATAGAAATCCGAGAAAAAGGCGAGTCGCCGGGTCATATCCCAGTCAATAAAGATGTTGAGGTTTTCATTATACAGCCCGGTTTTTTCAAGTAAATCTCTTCGGTGCATAAGGCTTACGTGCAGAACATGATTGAAGAACAGCATGAAAAAACGATCGAAGTCTCTGCTGACTTCAACTACTTTACTTAACACTTTTCGGCTGCCGTCGGGGCAAACCTTACAATACACTTTATATAGATCACTATATGCCACTTGACAGTCGCTTTTATTTTCAAGAGCTT
>JASFVS010000175.1:0-6738 GCA_050049715.1 Phycisphaerales bacterium | reverse complement strand
CGAACTTTTACAGCATGCTGAAATGGGCGAAACGGATGAGTTTATAGATTTTTGTCTGGAAAAAATCTATCAAGAGAGCAGGAAGTAACAAACATAAAGAAGGCTAAAGTGAACATCGGGATGAAATGACGGGAATTGTGGCACATGGCATTGACCTTGTAGATTGCCCTCGAATAGAGGCAATGGTAGAGCGGCATGGTGAACGCTTTATTGATAGAGTTTTTACCGAAACTGAACAGACTTATGCCAGGTCGAAGAAAAATGAGGTGGAAAAATTAGCCGGTCGCTTTGCGGCCAAGGAAGCGATTCTTAAACTAATGGGGACAGGATGGCGGGGTAAGATTGCCTGGACGGATGTTGAGATAAAAAACAATAGCAGTGGTCAGCCGGAGGTGACTCTGGATGGAGAGGTAAAAAAAATTGCCGACAGGCTTGGAATAAAACATATAAGCGTAAGCATTACACATACTGCAAATTTCGCCATTGCATCCGCAGTAGCGCTGGCACAATCAAATGAAGACAAACAAGTTTGATTGCATTGTTATAGGTGGAGGTCATGCCGGCGTCGAGGCGGCCTATGCCGCGGCTAAAATCGGTGCCAAAACATGCCTTATAACCATAAGCAAAGAGACGATAGCCAAGATGAGTTGCAACCCGGCTATCGGTGGTCTTGCAAAAGGACAGATTGCGCGCGAGGTCGATGCATTGGGTGGATTGATGGGCCTGGCAACAGACGCAACGGGTATTCAGTTTCGGTTATTGAATCGCTCGAAAGGCCCGGCTGTGCGGGCGCCAAGAGCGCAGGCGGACAAATATAAGTACAAAGATTATATCCGCTCACAGCTCGAGCAAACCGCAAACCTGACCATCATAGAGGAGATGGTTACACAAATTATAACTGAAAAAAGTAATGTACGAGGGGTGCAGTGTGATAATGGCTTGATATACAATGCTCCGATAGTCATTCTTACCACAGGGACATTTCTTAGCGGTTTAATGCACATAGGCTCGCAGCAGTTTGCGGGCGGACGTCTCGATGAACCGGCCGCTGACAAGCTATCGGAAAGCCTTAAGCAGATTGGATTGGAGCTTAAAAGGTTAAAGACCGGCACGCCGGCCCGGCTGGATGCGGCAACGGTGGACCTGGATAAACTCGAAATCCAGTATGGCGATGATAAGCCGGTGCCTTTTTCGTTTATGACCGAGAGCATCGACAGGCGACAGATTCCATGCTGGATAACATATACGAATGAGAAAATTCATGAGCTTATTCGGGACAATCTGAATCGTGCCCCGCTTTATTCCGGACAAATTACTTCTACAGGGCCGAGATATTGCCCGAGCATCGAAACAAAAATCGTTCGCTTCGCAGATAAGCAACGGCATCAGGTGTTTCTGGAACCCGAGGACGAGGAAAAAACAACAATCTACTGCAACGGCATAAGCACTTCCTTGCCTAAAGATGTGCAGAAGCAAATGCTCAAGTTACTGCCCGGAACAGAAAACGCTCGGATTGTTCATTACGGCTATGCAATCGAATACGATTACTGTCCGCCGATTCAGTTAAAACCTTCTCTGGAAACCAAAAAAATCTCAGGGTTGTTTCTGGCGGGGCAGATAAACGGAACAAGCGGCTATGAAGAGGCGGCCGGACAGGGCATTATCGCCGGCGTAAACGCCGTGGGGAAGTTGCAAAATAAAGAACCGGTTGTGATTGGCAGAGATCAGGGATATATCGGAGTTATGATAGATGATTTGCTTACCAAGGGACTTGATGAGCCTTACCGAATGTTCACGTCACGAGCAGAGTATCGGTTATCTTTAAGGGCTGATAATGCAGATAGAAGACTAACACAAATAGGCAGGTCGGTCGGGCTTGTGGATGAAAAACGATGGGCAAAGTTTCAGGAAAAGCTCGAACAGATAAATAAGTTAAAGGATTACCTACATAATAACCATTCGGATGGATTGAGTCTGTGGGAGCAGCTTCGCAATCCGAGGCATAAGATTGCGGAAGAGTTATATGAGAAACCTTATGTTAAAAAGATGAATTTTACTGAAGATATACTTCAGGCTGTAATTATCGATGCCAAATACGAGGGTTATTTAGCTAAACAGGAGCGGCTGGTAGCCGGCTTCAGGGCTTTGGAGAATAAAAGAATCCCGGAAGAGCTGGACTATAACGATATCGTACATCTCAGGGCGGAGGCCAGAGAAAAATTGTCGTCTTTCAGGCCGGGCACGCTTGGGCAGGCATCTCGAATTAGCGGCATAACACCTGCTGATATTACTGTGATTCAGATTCATCTGAAAAAAGCCCAATTGCCCGAGGCGATGAATAAAACTGACAAGAACGAAAAATTGTAAAGACTATGACTGAATTGTCTGAGAACATTTATAACAGTCAGGCCGAACGCAGCGAGCCTAAGTTTAAGCTCTGGCGCTCGGCGGGATTATTGCTGACGTATAAGTGCAACTGCGTCTGCGAATTTTGTTATTATAATTGTAATCCTGAAAAAGAAGGCCTGATGCCTGCTGATATGGTTATAGAGATTTGGCAATCACTTAAAATACTCGCTGGTGATAGCGCTAAAATTCATCTCACAGGCGGCGAGCCGTTTTTATACTGGGACCACTTAGAGGAAATTCTAAAGCAGGCGGCGATTCAAAAACTCGGTAGATTAGATTTGATAGAAACTAACGGTTTCTGGGCGACGAGTGAAAAAGTTATAAGGCAACGCCTCAAAAGACTCGATGAGCTTGGGATGGAACGATTTAAGGTCAGCACGGACCCATTTCATCAGGAATACGTTGACATCGAGCCGGTTCGTAATTTGGCCCGAATTGCGACAGAGATTTTAGGGAGCGAGCGTGTGCTGGTTCGCTGGGAGAAGTATCTGGAAAAACCGGTCGAAATGAAAAGCCTTTCACCGGCAAAGTGTCAGGAGCAGTATATCAATGCGATGAACGATTATCCCTGTCGCTTTACCGGCCGAGCGGGGGGTAAATTGGCCGAGTTAGTGAGTACGATACCGCCGGATTCATTTGCCGAATTAAATTGTAAGTCGGATATTCTTGGCGCTAAGGGCGTGCATATCGACCCGTTCGGCAATGTCTTTAGCGGCACGTGCAGCGGTATTATAATCGGTAATGTGGCTCAGACTCGGCTCGAAAATATATGGAAAGAGTTCCATCCTGAGCAAAATGAGGTTATCAATACACTGTTTAATTTCGGCCCTTATGGATTGCTCGATAAAACTGAGAAACTTGGTTATAAAAAAAGAAATACTTACGCAGGTAAGTGTCATCTTTGTACGAGTATCCGGCGGTTTTTATTCGATAATGGTCTCGAGAAATCGATAATTGGGCCGATGGAATGTTACTCTTGAACGAGTGACGTTTGAGTGATTGAGCCACGAGTTGATTCTCTTATCAATTTGGAAAATAATAAGTCTATTGTTTTGAATTTTACTTCCTCCGGCTTTCAAATTCTTCTTGATTTCACTCTCTAACGCGTCAAAAAATCATAATAAAAGTACAAAACTGTAACAAAATGGTAACAATTTTTCGGCACAATTACCTTGTGATAATTCAACTGTTTTTTTCCATTGATATATAAAGGGAGAACGATATGGAAATGTTAAGGAACATAACAATTGTCTTTTTGCTGATTATTGTCCTGCCTGCATCGGTGGTTACCGCGGGCTCTGTCAATGTTCTTCTGCAGGAAGGAATATATGCCGAGGAAGTTGACGGTGACCTGGATACGGCCATCAGGAAATATGAACAAATTATCCAGAACAGTTCCGCTCAGAAGTTCCAGATTGCCCAGGCGCTGTATCGACAGGGGATGTGCTATCTTAAGAAGAAAAATGAGCAGCGAGCCAGGTTAATTTTTGCAAAGCTGATTGAAGATTATAGCGACCAGGAGAAAATCGCAGATAAGATTAGGCCTATGTTGGAGGAATTGAGTGACGCAGACCCGGCTGCTTTAATGCCTTCTGGGACCTTGATGTATGTTGAGCTTGGCAGTCTCGGAAAGCAAATTGAAACGATTTTAAATATGCTTAAGGGAACTCCGTTTGAAAATCCCTTTGAAGTAATTAATGGTGGCAGGTCTCGGCATCCGGGCGGTAAGAACTCGTCTAATAATATTTTAGCCGCCTTCATGAATCCGAGCATGATGGCCGAATTCAAGAAGATACGTGGGATGGCTGTCGGCGTTACTGGGATATCCCTTAACAATCCTCCGATGATTGTGGTTTTGTACCCGGGTAAAAGCGAGGCTTTTCGAAGCATGATTTTGGCTATGGTGGGGATGGTTGCACAGCCGGGAGAAGCTATTGAAGGTATGTCAACATTAAAAATTAAAGATGTGGCGGGAGTGGCTTATGACGAGGACGTGATAATTATTGCGCAACCGTTGAAGCAGTTGAACTGGAGTGTAAGACAATACAAAGGTCTGAGTAATGGGCCGACTTTATCCTCGGGTAATAAATCCTTTTTGAAAATAAGCAAAACAGTGCGCCGGGAAAATGCGCTTACTATCTGGTCGAACACGGATGAAGCTTTCAAAGGTGTTATGAAGGTATTGCCGAAAGACGAGATTCCGGAGAAGATTCGTATCATTGACCGCATCGTGAATATTGAAAATATTGATGATTTCGTAGCATCTTTGTCCATTAAGGAAAATAGAATCGCCCTTGAGGCGAACACTGTTTTTAAGGACGGCCGCCGTTGTCTTGCATACAATCTGATTCGTACGCCGGAAATAAAAAAAGCGGGATTGGAGGCTGTTCCATCGGAGGCGGTTGGATTGTTAAGTATCGTTTTGGGTGGAGTTGACGATGCCCAGGCTAAAACTTTAACTAAAAAAATTGAAGATATTACAGGTCTTGACATCACCAGGGAAATATTCGCGAATATCGAACAGGTGACTTTATTTGTCATGCCGGTCGATAACGCTTCAAGTCGAAATAATACAGGATTACATCCAATAGTCGATTGTATTGGATTGGCGATAAACAGTCATAATCCGCAACACACTTATAATGTTTTAAATGAATTTTTATCAGTTGTTAGCCTGATGACGAACCGGTCTGAAACTGAACAATCCGAACAGGGCATTAAGGAGTACAAGATTGGATTTATTAACGGCCAGTCGTGTTATTGTTATATCGACCGGATAAATAAAACTACGGTTCTTTCATTAAATTCGGAGATAGTTGAGAAATCGGTATCGGCAATTAAGAATCATAGGTCAATTTTTACCACAGGGCCTTTAATGAAGGCGGCTAACAATCTTTCGGAAACAACGAATAAACTCGTACTAATTAATGTTGGCGGAGCGATACGGCATATTGATTCACATATAAAGGTGACATGTGATAATCCTCGAAATCCGGCGCACAAAATACTGGCCCAGTTGGCGCAGGCTTGTGATGAGACCAGTTTTCAGTATCGCACAAATGAGAAGATTAACGGACTAAATGAATATTATGATATAGACCCGTTACCGCCGATGGGGAAGGTGCTGCCTTTGCTAATGCAGCTATCCATGATTGACCCCACGGCTAAAACCAAGGCTACGAGGCCTACGCCGGGCAATGAATCGAAGATAGGTATAACCGCTCTCTCGCGGTTGAAGTGGGAGCCGGGGGTCAATTCTAAATCGCATAAAGTCTATTTCGGGAATGAGATTGACGGGATGACATTGTTGGCTGAGGTGCATAATGCAAATGAGATTGAATTGCCGGAGCTTCAGGAAAGTGTAAAGTATTACTGGCGCGTTGACGAAATTTGGGACGATGGCACTGTTATAACCGGCGATGTGTGGAGTTTTTCCGCAGGCAAGCTCGTCTGCTGGTGGAAGTTCGACGAAAATAGCGGTTCTGTTGCCGGTGACAGCTCCGGTAATGGTAATAATGGCACATTGGAGGGCGATGTCACATGGCAGCCTGATGCCGGGAAGTTTGGCGGTGCTGTGAAGTTCGATGGTATTTCTTCCTATGTCGAAATCCCCACGGCCGGTATGTCGGCATCGATGGGGACGGTATCTTTGTGGGTTAAGCTTTCCCCGCAGCAAAATGAGCCGGAGCACAGATATATTTTCGGACACACTACAACGCCATATTACAGCAACAGGATACAATTATACATGGACGAAGGTCTCACGAAGCTCGATTTAGGACTCTGTGATTCACATGACGTGAACACGGATATGGCAGCGCTGAAAATAGATACCTGGTATCAAATTATACTTACCTGGAATGAAGGTAAGTATGTAGTGTATTTAAATGGTAAAGAGCTTGCGGCCGGGAGCTATAATAATCTTGAGGGTCTTAGTGATATTGCAGACATTGGTAATAACGGAAGACCCGATAGCAGAAACCAGTCCTTTAACGGCCTGATAGATGATGTTCGTATATACAATTACGCTTTGCCGGAGAAGGAAGTTGAAGCACTTTACGATAAAAGCAAATAATAATATCAGGCAGTGAGTCATGTTTGTTGGTGCTTAAGATATACGTGCATAATAAGGGTTACAGTATATATGAATTTATGCTTTTTGTTTCGGCATGGCGGCGGCTTCGATTTCAAATAGTAAGTCCGGGCGACAGATGTCGCAAATTGCTGTTACCCACGGCCAGGGGAGAGAGCTTTTGTAAGTATTGAATATTTTTTCGACGTCGGTCGTCTTGCAATAGGCAACTACCTGTACTACATCCTCGTCTTTAC
>JASFVS010000174.1:0-6741 GCA_050049715.1 Phycisphaerales bacterium | reverse complement strand
GAGCCATAAGGAACAATTTGAAGCCGCAGGTGACGGATTGTTGGTTCGAGCGCCGGCCAAGATTAATCTTAGTTTGCTTGTGGCGGGCAAACGCCCGGATGGCTTTCACGAGTTGGAAACCATAATGGCGAAAATCAACTGGTACGATGAAATCCTCATCGAGACTGGCCAAAAGGAAGGCATCGAATTAGTCTGTGCCGGACTGGAGTGGGCACCGGAGGGAGAAGAAAATCTCGTTTATAAGGCGGCTGAAATGCTTCTCGAAAGTAAGGGGGAATCTGCTAATGTTAGGATTACGTTAAATAAAAATATTCCGGCCGGTACAGGACTTGGGTCGGCGAGCAGCGATGCGGCGGCGACTCTTCTTGGTCTTGACAAATATCTCAGCTTGAAAATACCCAATAAAAGGCTTGCCGAGATGGCTGTTGAATTAGGCAGCGATGTGGCTTTCTTTTTAGATGGGCCGCAGGCATTTTGCACGGGAAAAGGGGAAAAAATAAAAAAATTTGAAAATATTTTTAACTTTCTTGCTATTTTGGTGCTGCCGGACTTAACTGTTTCTACCAAAAAGGTTTACGCCAATTATGAGCACAATCAAACCCTTTACGAGCAGCTTAGTGCCCAAATAAACAGCCATATAAGAAAAAACAATATTGATTTAGTGGCGAGGATGTGCGCAAATATGCTGGACGTAAGCAGCTATGGCTTAGTTGGGGGGCTTGCTGAGTTGAAAACTAAGATAGAGTCTTTAGGTTTTGGGCCTGCTGCCTGAGCGGTAGTGGCCCCGTGTTCTTTTTTCTTATCGAGAGCGGAGATGAAAAGATAGCCGAGAAATACAAACACAAACTTGAAAAGTTAATTGGCTGCAAAAGCGTAATCGCCAGTAACAACAGATGGTGAATTTTTAAAGCGAGGCATGAGAAAATGAAAATCAGTGAGGTTAGAGTCAAGTTGGTGAACAACAAAGACGACAGGTTGAAGGCTTTTTGTTCAATCACGTTAGACAATGAGTTTGTAGTTCGCGACATTAAGGTTATCGAAGGTGTTAACGGATACTTTGTTGCTATGCCTTCGAGGAAGATGAGCGACCATTGCGAGAAGTGCGGAGGTAAGAACCATCTCAGAGCCAAATTCTGTAACAATTGTGGAGCAAGCCTGCAGGACAACAGGGCAAAAAAGGATTTCAAAGGCAGAATGAAACTGCATGCCGATATCGCCCATCCGATAAATGCCGAATGCAGGAAAAGAATTCAGGAAAAAGTAATCGCTGCTTTCAAGGAAGAATTAGAGAAATCGAAACAGCCGGGTTACAAACCAGTCGATATGGATGAACCTGACGATGACGTTCCTGATATAGTTTCGTAGTATAAGGGAGGCCCTTTTACGTTATATCGTATAAGGGTAAATCCGAAACGCATAGTTTGGTACAAATATACCGGCGGTTTGACACACCTTAATATTCAGTAAACTTGATTGTACGCCAGCAATAGGGTAAATCCCCCTTTTCTATTCCTTTAGCTCTCCAAGGACCTTCTCCAGAGCAATATCCAAATGCTCGTTAAGCTCGTAATTTCCTTCTGTTATTTGCTGGCGAACATTGAGAACTTTCTCTTTGCGATTCTCCGGTAGTGAGGCAATTCTTTTTAAGACTTGTCCAATAGGTGTGGTATTAAGATTTTCAAGTATCTGCTCCATAATTAAATCCTTATCCGGAGCAAGGCTATCGTCAATATGATCCAAATGGCGATTTTCACCATTAAAACGGCGACTGATATCGAAATTGGGCATTCAGACTACCTTGCATTATAAACTTCGGGGTGAAAAATCCTTTTTCTCCTCAAAGTCAATAACCACTATATCTTGTGTGTCCCCTTAATCCCTTAGGAGGCTTCAAATAACCTACTAATACTGGTATCGACAACACGAGTCTGAAAACTTTAATAAAGTTTAAGGACATGCTAACTTTTGCGAAGGTCAAAAGTTACTTAAATACAGGAGAAAATTAGGCATATTGGTATTAATAATGAGTCTTTTAGGAAAAACCCATATTAACGACCAGTTGAACCTTATAGGACTGTCCGGGGAAATTAGGCAATATACCATATATAGTGATGTCTAAAACATCCGAGCGCAATAAAATGAAGTATTTCAGTAGGGTTTACGGGATATGGGTGGATTAATATGATGTTTTGAATTTAGTACTAAGATTTTCACGTTTTCAGATTGATTTCTTGTGATTTTTGATTTTTCTAAATCATGGAATGACAAGGAAGAGTGAATCAAAAGTTCTATCCTAAGATAGACGCGATTTGTCCGATGAGACCATCTTTGTGATTGTGAGTTAATCTTGCTATAACGAGGTCGTTCTTTTTTAATCGTTGTCCTGGTTTTGGCAGAAATACTTTAAAATATCTTTCGCATAGGCCGTAAGGACGGCCGTTATCATTTTCCAACAGGATTTCAGCGGTTTCGCCAATAAACTGTTGACGATAATTACGAGCCAACTTTGTATTCAGATTGTGTAGTAGTGCCGAACGTTCTTTTATAACTCTGTTATCTATAGAATTCTGCATCCTGGTGGCGGCAGTGCCTTTGCGGCGTGAAAAACTAAAAACGTGAATCTTTGCGAAGCCGACATCTTTGGCTAAATTTAAGGTTTGTTTAAAGTCGGAGTCGGTTTCACCCGGAAAACCAACGATTATATCGGTCGTTATGGCCGGCCTATCGAGTCTGTCTTTAATTAACTCAATCTTTCTTCTGTATTCGTCAGCGTTGTACTGTCTGCACATTCTTTTAAGAACGGTATTAGAGCCGGATTGAAGTGACAAGTGCAGATGTGGCATAATGTTACGGTGTTTGGAGAATGTATCGAGTAGTCGTGGTGTTACGTCGGCCGGTTCAAGTGAGCTTAATCTTATTCTTGTCAGAGTAGGTATTTCCGCCATTTTATCGAGTATATCAGCCAGATTATTATTTTGCTGATTGGGCCAATTTTTTCGTATGACACTGTCCTGTCCATAGGCTCCGAGGAAGATTCCTGTTACGACAATTTCCTTATGCCCGGCCTCTACAAGGGCTTTTGCCTCTTTAAGAACGATATCAACAGATTTACTGTGAACATAGGGGCGGGTTTTGGGTACAATACAATAGGTACAATGTCCGTCGCAGCCGTCCTGGATTTTTAAAAAAGCTCTGGTGTGGCCCTTAAAGGAATTTAATGGTGGCAGGTCAAGATATTTGCTTAATTCGTTTTTATCCTTGATTTTAAGGCCGTTTTTTGGTCTAATTATATTGTAAGAGTCCAGGCAGAATTGATGGCTCCGGGAATTTTGGGTGATAGCTTTGCCGTTTGTTAAGCGGCTTAGTTCGGCAGCAAGAGACCCTCGATTTCTGATGAAATGAACGTTTTTGCTGATATTGTTTAGTTCGCCGATGTTAACGGTAGGTAAGCAGCCGCAGACGACTACATGGGATTCTGGGCTTATATTATGGACTTTTCGGATATATTGCCGGCTTTTGGCAGAGGCGGTGTGAGTTACACAACATGTGTTGACAACAACAAGCTCTGGTTTCCGGGATAGTCCGATATTAACGAGGCCGAGGTGTTCAAGAAGCTCTTGAATTTGGCGGCCTTCATATTGGTTGACTTTGCAACCGAGTGTGTTGATAGAAAAAGTCTTCATAATATGGTATAATTTATATTTATTGGAATGGATTTACAAGGTTAATTGAAAGCGTATGGGAGGTTAGTTATGGCTGTATCTGAAGCCGGCACCGTTTGGGCGATAGATATTGGTAGCAATTCTCTAAAAGCGTTATACATGAGCACAGAGCGTGGTGTTGTTGAGGTAATCGGCTTCGACAACATCCGGCACGGCAAGATTCTCAGTGGGGATAATGTTACAGATGCCGAGAGAGACGAGCTTATTGCATTGAGCTTACGCAAGTTTGTAAATAAGTACGATCTTAGCATGGATGAGATAATAATTTCTGTGCCGAGTCAAAACAGCTTTGCACGATTCGTGAAGCTGCCGCCGGTTGAAGCGAAGCGGATTCCTGAAATGGTTAAGTTCGAAGCAGTTCAACAGATCCCTTTCGGAGTTGATGATGTGCAATGGGACTGGCAGATGATGAGCGAGGCTGACAGTCCTGAAATTAAGGTCGGTATTTTTGCGATTAAAAACGAAGTGGTTGATGCGGCATTAGAGCATTTCAACAGGGAAGATGTTCAGGTTGGCTACGTACAGATGGCACCTATGGCGTTATATAATTATTTATTACACGACCGTCCTGATTTGGTCACTTCCGACAAGCAGGCGACAGTTGTTCTTAATATAGGTGCGGACAATACCGATTTGGTTGTATGTACAAAGTCGGGGGTCTGGCAAAGATGTATTCTTATAGGTGGTAATGCTTTTACAAAGGCGATAGCAGATGCATTCAGGCTTAATTTTGAAAAAGCGGAGAAGTTAAAACGCACTGCTCCCATGAGTAAATATGCCCGTCAGATATTTCAGGCGATGAAACCTGTTTTTACCGATTTAGCCTCTGAAGTACAACGCTCATTAGGCTTTTATAATAATGCTAATCCCGATGCTAAAGTGGTTCGAGTTCTTGCCCTGGGCGGCGGGACAAAGATGCGTGGTCTTCTTAAATATCTACAGCAGACGCTGCAAATACCTGTGGAAAGGCCCGATTCGTTCAAGAGACTTGTGATAGGCTCAGGTGTCTCACCTGCGAAATTCCATGAGAACGTGTGTAATTTTGGGATTGTTTACGGTCTTGCTTTACAGGGATTGGGGCTCGCCCGGATAGAAAGCAATTTGCTACCTAGGAATGTTGCGCGATCGATGGCGTGGGCCAGCAAGGGTAGGTATTTTATCGTTGCAGCTTGTATGCTGCTTGCGACTTCGCTTATATGCTTTGCGAGAGCCGGCTGGGATAGTATGAACCATGATAAAAATGATCAGTATAGACAAAGAACAGAGAGGGTATTAAGCAAGGTAGATGAAGCCAAGAGGAAACTGAAAAGAGAAATAAGTAAAGGCGACGAATATAAACAAATAATAGATAAAGAATTTGAGCTTTTCGAACATCGTGAGCTAATTCCGTATCTGCATGAGATGATAATTTCGGCTTTACCGAATGAGAAGAACAATCCCGAACAAGCCGAGTTGTATAGAGCATTTGCCGCTGGCGATGTGGAAAAGATTAAGGAGATTCCACGAAAAGAAAGAAGGCAGATATTTATTACGAATATGTCGCTTTACTTTTCAACTGATCTTGCCGAGGCTGAGTTTGGTGGCGCCGATTTATGGAGGAGCAGCCGTGGTGCCGACGAAGGTATGGGTGATTACGGTGCAATGGATGATTATGCGTACCAAATGATGTTGAATGCGGAGAGCAGAGGCAGTGTGTATCAGTTTACTCCTGGTATTGGTCAAACCGCCACGGAGGAAAAGGATGTCGGCTTTGTGGTGACTTTAGGCGGTTATAGCCCGTATGAAAAAACACTTGAATTAATTGACCCTTACGGAGTGGAGGACCAGAAGAATAAATGGGGATTTGTCACTCGTTTGTTGAATCTTGATGATGACGGTACAAGCCCGTTCGAGGTTTACGAGAAAGGTGACAACCAGCAATTCAAGCTGGAAATAAACGAAGTAAGCGCAGATGTTGAAATGCCCTCGGGAATTGGTGTTATGGAATATAGATATAAACCGACAACATCGACAACCACAAGTTCGGCGGATAGTGGGGAGTGGATTTATATTGATCCGATGACGAAGGAGACAATCAGTAAAATTACTGAGTGGGATAGTGAGGGCAGACCAAGGCTCTACAATGGTCAGCCGGTTTATACGGTTAATGACAAATGGTTCATATTAAAGATTAAATTTTTATGGAGAGATGCGCCTGAGAGCGTCAAGGAAGCTCCTCCCCCAACAACGAGATTTCCAGGGAGAAGGTAAGCCGTGTTTCGTAGGTTAGGCTGAACGAACGAAAAAATTAAACTGCGGAAATAGATATAGAATTGTGAGTTAAAAATGAATCTACCGAATATTAAAGATATTTTTAAGAAATTGAGTGTTTTCAGGAACAACTTATCTTTGTTGATACCGATTATTATTACGCTGGTTGCTATACTTCTTTTTATCCCTACAAAACTTATGAGTAGTAGGCTCGAGGAAAAAACAACCAAAAGTGTCTCGATTGGCAAAAGGGTGAAGAGTGAGATTGAAAATGCTGTTACCAGTGAGGGATGGAAAGTAGTGCAAGAGCAGCAGCGAGAGCATGCTGAAGATGCCAATGAGGTTGTACTTCTTGCCCGGCAAAGCACTCAGAGGGAGTTATTAAGTTATGATGTATTTTTGGACCCTAATATTACGTCTGCTTTGGTTTTCCAAAGATTTGGGCAACGGTATCGAGATGTAATAGATGAGATGATACTGGAAGTAGACGGTGGAGATAGGCCTACGGAGATTGAAATTGAGAGGGGTTTAGAGGACTCGGCGGTGAATACGCGTATAAGGCGGGGGCGTGCCGGTATGGAACGGTCTGCTATGGGAAGGCCTGCTATGGGGCCGACACGACGAATGCCTCAAGCAAGGTCTTCAAGAAGAGGAGGGGGGGCGGGGAGCCTGTATGGTGGCTCGAGTATGAGGAGTGAGCTTCAGAGTATGATAATCGAAGAGATTTGCCAGCAGAGGGCGAAATCTATATCTATTTATGTGAATCCGT
>JASFVS010000173.1:0-6748 GCA_050049715.1 Phycisphaerales bacterium | reverse complement strand
TTTTCGGAATATGTCCTGATAAGACAGTTTGCGGTGTCAATGGCAATTTAGACAAAGCTCAAATGTCTTTATCGCAACACATAAATCAGAGGTTCGACCCACCCATAACACCCTCGATAAAAACTTTGGAATATGAGCAAAATATAATAATTGTTCTTGAAGCTAAGAGGTCAAAGGAAATACCGTACCATGAATATGATGGTAGGGCTTTTATCAGAGTAGGCTCGGAAACGAGACAATTAAGTTTTAAAGAAAAGCAATATTACTCTAAGATAAGGTGCCGTGATAATCATCAAGGCCCATGGATATGTAATAAGTGTGGTACGAAAGTCATGAGGCTTGAATCTTATATTATTGATAAAGATGGGAATTTTGAAAAATCTTATAAGTGTTCTGATTGTGGCGGGGAGTTTTTGCCTCACACGTAAACTGACAATCGCAGCATTTTTACATCGTATTCACAACTTATACGTAACCATCCACTGAGAGAATTTTCCAAGTTGGTCGTCCACACTGGCTTAGACAAAAACAGCGTAATCCATCCCCAAAGCCTTCGGCTTTGAGGCTGCCACCCGTTGCGAGTACCTGTTTTTCAAAGAGGCCATAGCCGATGACGGCGTTTGGGTGGCCAATTGTGTATTTGATGCTGTAAACCTTTACGAGATATGGTTTACAGAAGTTTGTCCGACTACACCGAATAGAAGCCGGAGAAATACCACTGGAATCATTCAAAACAAGTTATCAATACACAATTCACACTCTACTTCCCCCCTTCTTTGTCGATTTATGTTTCACTCCCAATCCTAAATATTTAACATTCATTTCTTGACGTCACTACCCTCAGGATATAAAATTATGCACTATCATTACGCTCACGGCGGACGCAGATTTACAAAACAAAATATGAGAAATTGATAATTAGGCAACAAATAGTCAATTTTTGCACCTTAGTTTGAAATTTTCTGTGTTACCATGCGTCTTAATAGTAGAATTGCTCGATTGAAACTGCAAATTCGCGTAACCGATTTAGCAGAATCGGCCTGATAAAATTGGAAATGTGTTTTTAGTATTGAGTCTTCGGTCTTGAACTATGGATTGTCCGGTTTGTAAAAATGCAATGCTCACCCTTGAGCTACAAGACGTTGAAATCGATTATTGCACCGGTTGCAGCGGCATCTGGCTCGATGCGGGCGAACTTGAACTTCTTCTCGGCGAGCCGGAGAAAGCTGTACAACTGCTCAATTCGTTCAAGGTCGATTCTAAGTCAGACGAAGCAAAAAGAAAATGCCCCATCTGCGATAAGAAAATGCAAAAGGTCATTGTCGGCTCCTCCAAACCGATTTTACTAATTGACAAATGCCGCAGAGGTGACGGCCTATGGTTCGACAAAGGAGAGCTGCACGACATCTTCGACAGAGCGCAGTTAGACAAAGACAACAGAATACAGAAACTGTTAGCTGATATGTTCGGACATAACCAAACATAATGAAAAGGAGAAAATTATGAGTACCTGGAGCATAATATTACTCGCTGTTGCTGCTGTTGTTATCGTCGTGGCACTGATTTTGAAAAAAATGAAATCATAAAACCAACCAAGAACCTTTTATAAAGGAAAAAAACTATGTCAACGTTTATTATCATTATCTTAATCTTGCTTATTGTTCCGGTTTTGCTTATTTTTTTCGTAATCGGCATATACAATGCCTTAATCCGCCTTCGCAACCAAGTCGATAATGCCTGGTCGCAAATTGACGTCCAGTTAAAGCGCCGGCACGATTTAATTCCCAATCTCGTCGAAACCGCCAAGGGCTATATGAAACATGAACGAGGGACTTTCGAGGCCATTACGAATGCGAGAAGCCAGGCCATGGGAGCTAAAAGCGTCGCCGAATCCTCAAAGGCAGAAGGGGCTCTTGGTGAAGCGCTTAGCAAATTTATGCTGGTCGTTGAGAACTATCCGGACTTAAAGGCAAATCAAAACTTTCTGGCACTTCAGGAAGAGCTGACCAGCACTGAGAACAAAATCGCTTTTGCCAGACAAAGCTACAATGACCAGGTTTTGTTCTTCAACAACAAGATACAGATGTTCCCATCGAACATCATAGCCGGTATGTTTAAGTTTGAAAAACGCGATTTCTTTGAAATTGAAAATGCTGCCGAACGTGAAGTTCCAAAGGTAAACTTTTAACAATTATTGAACTTTACCCTTAAAATGTGACGCAGCGTGGCATTATAAAAATGATTCGAGGGCTTTCTGGCAAATAACGGAGTATACTCATATTTGTAACCATCCGAACTTCTTAAAATATTTTTAAGATGTCTCGGCAAACAAGTTACAATCATAAAATATGTGGGAACTGATTAGAGCCAATAAAAGAAATTCCATCGTCCTGATGGTGTTAATGGCGGCCGTGTTAATACTTCTGGGCTTCGTCATCGGTCTCGGTTTCTTTGGGGCCAAAGGCGGCTTTTTCGGCCTGATGATTGCAACAATTATCTGGTTGATTTTGACGTTGATAAGCTTTTCAAGCGGCGACCAAATCCTTCTGGCCGCAAGCAAAGCTAAATTAGTCACTCACGATGTTCATCCTCAGCTATTCAACATAGTCGAAGAAATGAAAATAGCCGCAGGTTTACCCGCCATGCCGAAAATCTACATTATCAATGACCCCGCCCCGAATGCCTTCGCAACCGGTCGAAATCCCAAAACCGCATCGGTCGCTGTGACAGCAGGTCTTTTAGGGCGGCTTAATCGGGATGAGCTACAGGGTGTTATCGCCCATGAAATAAGTCATATTCTCCACCGTGATATCCTTTTCGTAACACTTGCCGGCATAATGCTCGGTTCAATCGTTCTACTTTCACAGGTTTTTCTTCGAGGAATGTTCTACAGTTCACTCGGAGGCTCACGACGAAGATACTCATCCGGCGGACAAGGCGGAGGTCAGGCACAGCTTGTTATGTTGATAGTTGCAATATTAGCCGCCATCTTGGCGCCGATAATGGCATATTTATTGTATTATGCGCTTTCGAGAAAGCGTGAATATCTTGCCGATGCCGGTGCAGCCAGATTAACCCGCTATCCCGAGGGGCTGGCCAGTGCGCTGGAGAAAATTGCCAATGACTCTTCGCCCCAATTAGCCACCGTAAACAAAGTTACGGCACCGATGTACATTGCCAATCCTTTTAAGAAAAAGAAGCAGAGAAAACTTTCCGACCTGACCAGTACACATCCGCCGATTTCTGAAAGGATAAGGATTCTTCGCAATATGACTCACGGTGCATCTTTAAGTGATTATTCAAAAGCTTATACCGACGTAACAAATGCTAAAACAATCGTCCCTCCCACTGCACTGACAAAAGAAGAAATTGGATTGCGAGAAGCTGAAATTAGATCCGAAAAAGAACAGCGTGTCCAAAATCAAATGCGACAAGTCGGTGATATTATGCGCAGGGTAAACCAGTTTGTTTTCTTAACATGTATTTGCGGCCTGAAACTAAAAATACCTCCGAACTTCAAAGGTAACAAAGTAAAATGCCCTCGATGCAGCAAGATGCTCGATATCCCCTCGAAACAGCCCAAATAAACCGTTAATTCTATACCACAACACCATTCATACAGTAATGTTAAACAGCCTCTAATTCGGTATTAGGATTTTCCACCAATTTACGTATTCTCCCCATATGCTTCTCGAGGTCCTCGAACCTGCGTCTGCAAACAAAAGTGTAAAGTGCATCCTCAGTACGCTTATTTTCGCCTCGACCCTCATTTCCACCGACTGAAGCTATTCTTTGGGTGATATAATCGTTTATTAACTGTCGCTGTTCCCGAAGTAGTTTATGTAATAGCTTTACTGTGTCGTGAAGCACCACGTTGTCCCGCTCTAATGCAGCAATTCGTTGTTCCGTTGTAAGTCTCATACTGCTTCTCGTTTACCTTAATTCTTCAATAAATTCTCAAATTTGTCTGCTTCTTTAAGGCCTGTAGCCCCATTATTATATACTGTAAAAACGCGTTCATTGTTCTCAGCATAAGCAATTGGATTTATATACATCTCACATAGCCTTAAATTCTATCGACCGAACAGAAAAAAACTCAAGGCAGTATATTCCTAAAGTTAACCTTCGTAAATCCTATTGCCCCGGAGTTTTTAAGAGAATTTCCCCCCTACCCAATTAGATATGGTATTAATTAAAAAAACACACTCTACACAATTGCCCATCAGAAAATACTTGCAATCCGTAAAATAACACATTCAGTTTTTACGGAATTAAAAAAGGCCCTGCCGAATGACAGGACCTGTGGTTTTTCACGTTCGGACATATAGTGATTCAATCAGCAGGGACGCACATTCGTTGCTTCGGGTCCTTTTTTACCCTGCCCGACTTCATACTCCACTGCCTGGCCATCATTTAGGGAACGGAATCCCTCTGCCGCGATGTTCGAATGATGGACAAATAAATCCTCACCGCCATTATCGGGAACGATAAAACCGTAACCCTTCCTCTCATTAAACCATTTTACTTTACCTTTATCCACAATCTTCTCCTTCGGCCACTTACACCAAGCCTGCAATATTAACTCCCTCAATTTTTATTAGGAGTTCTCTTCGAGGGTTAGAAGAATACCCCTTGGCACGAGAATTAAAATACTGTATATCTCACAGAATGTCAATAAAATAATCAGAAAACTTGAAGGCCATGTCTTCAATCCATCGTCTGAAAAACAGCAGAGATCTCATGTCCATCATTATCAGCTACATTAGATATTTAATTATAACATATAAACACAAACTTAGTTTTAATAACGTGACATAGACTGTAGTTTTCACCCTATAAAACTTCCTATATCTTAGAGACAAAAGAGTATTAAGCTTTCAGACTAATGCAACAGGTTAAAATGGGAGGGATAGGGGATTTGTCAAAGAACTCTAACAAATCCTAATATATTTCTCCTGTCGATATTAATATGAAATGTATTATTGGAACATAAAATGACATTACAAATTAAGACTCCGGATTAAACAGAAAGGAAGGAAGAAACCGACCAAAAACGTCAAAAAAACTGTAAAAATGCATGTTTTTCAAACATATTTTTTGAGGGACACCCGCGAAAATAGTCGAAAATATATGAGCCGGATATTGCAACCGTAACTTTGGGAGATAAATCTAAGAAGTCGAGATTTATGATAAGGAATTTTTAGAGGTTAAGGACATTAACAACAAAAATCACAAGTAGCTTCAGGTCCACCTGAAATACACAAAGGAGATTAATAATGCCTGCAATAAAAACCACTAAGAAAAAGGGAACGAAAAAAAGCATGGGCTTACCTGAAATAAGAAAAAAAGCTAAAAAGCTCGGTATAACACCAGGTAAAATGAACAAACCGGACCTTATACATGCAATCCAGGCGGCTGAAGGTTATACTCCGTGTTATGGATGGTCAAACGGTCAGTGTGATAACACCGATTGTTGCTTTATGGCAGATTGCCTTAAGGTCAGGCTGTAATTTTTTACTTGTTCTGTATATAGCATAACATTCGCATTCAGAGACCAATCAAACTCTGACTTTTGTAAGCGGGGACTGGTAATTTCTTCACACCCTATCGCGCAATAACTCTATGCACTCATTTCAAAAATTGCCAAATAACCACAAAATATCTTGAACAAAGCTCCATAAGAAACATAATAACACAAAGTGTTTAAGTTAATATTCTTCTTTGGAGATTAGGCTGTATGGATTTGGTAATTACTGTAAAAGAGATTAAAGGCCACTGCCCAACATATAAAGTGGGAGACTCATTTACTCTCAAGGCCGGCTATCAGCTTGTAAGTGACAATCCCGTATGCATGCACGGATTAGCTTCTTTAATGCCTTATTATAATGCCTTGCGTGTTTCCGAACCTGCGCAATGGGGCCTGGACGGCAAGGAAGACAAAACAAAAGCATTGATTCACTGTCCCGACCCTTGTGAATACACAAACGGCGGCACAGTAATTTTCGAGATAAGTAAAGTCGGACAGGCTGCCAATCCTTCCGGCCCCTGTGGATAAAATTCTTTTATAGCCCCCGGTCGTGTCAACGGGATACTATTGCCCGGGGTTTATTCATCAATCCGAAAAGATATGCGACTATCATTAGCCCTACCATAACCACCGCACCTACAATAATACTGTATCCACTGCCATGAAGCAGATAAATCGCGAGCAAAAGTCCCCCAATTGATTACGGTTACACTAATTTATTAAGAAACATAAAGCTTTTCAGTCTTCACTTTTATCTCTGACAAATCATTTTTTATGAGTTTATTGTTGACATTTCTAATAAGACAGATATACTTATTTTAAACTCAGAGAGAGGAGTGGCGAGGAAGCGGTTCTTACGCACACAAAAGCCTCCCTTATAAAATGCACGTTTTAAATTTACTTAATCCTGAGATAATTACAATTGAGAAACTTAGCTAATTAATATTCCAAACACAGAACGAGTATGAAAAGAAAGGAGGTAAAATAGTATGTTCGTCAAACAAAGTGCTAAGTGAAAAAATCTACTTTAATGTGAAACTTTTAAAAATTTTCTTGGAGGAGCAAGTGATGAAAAGGCAAATTATTTTTATCCTAAGCTTTGTACTGCTGTTCTTCGTAAGCAACAGTCTCGCTGCCATTACGCTGCCTTTCGAAGATAACTTCGAAAACATCGCTATCGGGGATTATCCAGATGAAAATGGCTGGCAAAACCTATTCGAC
>JASFVS010000172.1:0-6812 GCA_050049715.1 Phycisphaerales bacterium | reverse complement strand
ACAGGCGGTCCGTCGATTCGAAATTTCCGGCGCCAAGGTAACAATAGCAGGTACAACCAAGGGTGCAGGTATGATTGGCCCGAATATGGCAACCACACTTTGCTTTATTACTACGGATGCGGCTATAACAAAACCATTGTTAACCAAAGCATTAAAATCCGCCATCGGCAATTCGCTAAACAAGCTGACCGTTGACGGGCATCAAAGCACAAACGATACTGCAATAATACTGGCCTCCGGCCTGGCAGGTAATCGGCCGATAGTAAGCCAGTGTCCGCGATATAAAAAATTCGCCGGTGCATTAGCGGATCTATGCGATGATTTAGCCAAGCAGATGGCTCTCGATGCCGAGGGTGCGACGCGGATTTTCAAAGTCGTTGTCAACGGCGCAGCAACAAAGGCCGAAGCCGCAAAGGCCGCACGAGCAGTGGCCGATTATTCGCTGGTAAAATGCGCAATACACGGCGGCGACCCGAACTGGGGCAGAATTATCTGTGCCGTCGGCTCGGCGGGCGTCAAACTGAATCCGGACAAGCTGTCCTGCAAGCTCGGGCCTGTAACAGTTTTTAAGGACGGCAAGCCGAGAAAATTCGATGCAAAAAAAGCAAGTAAGGTCGTTTCGCAAAAAGAACACACTATAACCGTTGATTTAGGGGCAGGCAAGGCAGAAGATTTTTGTTACGGCTGTGATTTAAGCGCAGGCTATGTTAAAATCAACGCCGACTATCACACGTAAGAGCTGAAAGTGAAAAGCTACAATTCAGGAATACAAAACTTTTGAATTTTGGGCTGCTAATTTAAACTTTTCGCTTTACGTTTTTTATTTTCAGGCATAAAACAGTTGAAAAACCAGTCTATTAGGTTAAACTGCGGAGAATTTTAAGTCTGTCATAAAAGTTCAGTTGACAATTAAATTGTAAGAAGGAGAAAAAAGTGAAAGTTCTTAAAAATATCACAGGATTTTTTGTGCCGACACTTGCAATCAGCACAATGGCTATGGCGGCTGAAGGTTCCGAATCAGCAGAGATAGCAAGTACGCCGCTAAGCTGGGCAATCGCTCCTGTGGCGGCATTGCTGGCTTTGGGATTTGCATATTACTTCTATAAAAAGGTAATGGAAGCTCCCGAAGGCACTGAAAAAATGATAACTATTGCTAATCATGTCCGCAAGGGCGCCTATGCCTATCTGTTCAGGCAGTACAGCGTTGTAACGCTGGTGTTTATAATTCTTCTGGCCATCTTTGCGGGCTGTGCCTATCTGGGCGTTCAAAACCCCTTCGTTCCTGTAGCGTTCCTGACGGGGGGGTTCTTTAGCGGCCTGTGTGGCTTTTTAGGTATGAAAACCGCCACAAACGCATCTTCCCGCACAGCCCAGGGTGCCAGCGAGAGTCTTAACAAGGGCCTACAAGTCGCCTTTCGTTCCGGCGCGGTCATGGGCCTTGTCGTAGTTGGCTTTGGTTTGCTGGATATCTCACTATGGTATCTGATACTGGACAAGCTGGTTTATACGACGGCGCACATGAAAGATGGTCTGTCATTCTTAGGATTGCAGCTTGTGCCAGCGGGTATGGACCCGCATCATAAACTTGTGGAAATAACAACGACAATGATAACTTTCGGTATGGGTGCTTCCACCCAGGCATTGTTCGCCCGTGTAGGAGGCGGAATTTATACCAAAGCCGCAGACGTCGGGGCAGACCTGGTGGGTAAGGTCGAAGCGGGAATACCTGAAGATGATCCAAGAAATCCTGCCACAATCGCCGACAATGTTGGTGATAACGTCGGCGACGTAGCGGGTATGGGAGCCGACCTGTACGAAAGTTACTGCGGCTCGATACTCGCAACTGCGGCATTGGGTGCAGCACTGACACTTTCATCGGGCCAGGTTCTTAAGGCTGTTCTTGCCCCGATGCTCGTTGCCGGCATAGGTATTCTCCTTTCGATTTTGGGTATCTTTATGGTCCGATGTAGGGAGGACGCCAGCCAAAAGAACCTGCTCAGGGCGTTGCTTTTTGGAACTCTTGGCAGTTCGGTCCTGATTATCCTTGCCGTGGCGGGCCTGGCCTGGGCCGAATGGATTACATGGGGCGTTTTTGGCTCGGTTGTCTCAGGTCTTGTTGCAGGCGTGGTAATCGGTCAGCTTACCGAATATTATACATCTGACGAATATAAACCTACGAAAGGCATTGCCGAGCAGGCAAATATGGGGGCCGCGACAACAATTATCGATGGCTTGGCAACAGGTATGTATTCGGCGGGATTGCCCGTGGTGACGATTGTAATCGGTATTTTGTGCGCTTTTGGTTTCGCAGGTGGCTTTTCAAATATATCAATGGGTCTTTACGGTATCGGTTTTGCCGCAGTAGGAATGCTCGCGACATTGGGCATAACGCTGGCAACTGATGCTTACGGCCCGATTGCAGATAACGCAGGAGGCAATGCTGAAATGAGCGGCCTTGGGCCGGAAGTAAGAAAGAGAACCGATGCCCTCGATGCACTCGGTAATACAACTGCGGCAACGGGTAAAGGCTTTGCTATAGGTTCAGCCGCCCTGACAGCTATGGCACTTTTAGCGGCATATATAGAAGAAGTTCGAATCTGGATATCACGGCTTGCAATAGAAGCCGGCGGAACTTTCCATGTTGGCGAGGTTGCGTTTACACCCGAAAGCGCAAAGGTGGCGGGAGTTGCCGATTTCGTTGATGCTTATAATCTGACAATAATGAATCCGAAGCTTATCTGCGGCCTGTTTCTCGGCGGAATGATGGCTTTTGTGTTCTGTGCTATGACAATGAAAGCTGTCGGCAGAGCGGCAGGCGCAATGGTTAACGAGGTCCGAAGGCAGTTCAAAGAAATTGCAGGTATTATGGAAGGTACGGGTGAGCCTGATTATGCAAGGTGCGTTTCTATCTCCACCGCCGGAGCGCAGAAAGAAATGATTTTGCCTTCGCTGCTGGCGATTATCATTCCTGTTTTGACGGGGCTGCTGTTAGGTGTGGCCGGGGTAATGGGATTGCTGGCAGGCGGATTGACCTGTGGTTTCGTTCTTGCGATTACGCTCAACAACGCCGGCGGTGCCTGGGACAACGCCAAAAAATATATTGAAAAAGGTGCTCACGGCGGCAAAGGTTCCGATGCACACAAAGCGGCAGTCGTCGGCGATACCGTTGGCGACCCCTGTAAGGACACATCAGGCCCGAGCCTGAATATTCTTATAAAGCTGATGACAATGGTCAGCGTGGTGTTCTCGGGTGTGGTAGTAAAATTCGCACCCGTTATCAGCGGCTGGCTGGGATTGGGAGGTAAATAAAATTTGTAATGTGTGAGACTGTTTTCGCCGAAAAAATTCTTGAGGTGAAAAATGGTTATCAGGCACAACATAATAAAAGATGACTGGTTATTCGGCTTGTTCAAGCTGCTGCTTGCTATTGCAATTATCATCATCTTTGGCTGTTTGTTCTGCAGGACGCCTGCCTGTCATTAAGCACACATTGGTTGACATAATCGCTTTACAAATGTAATCTATCGGGGTGGCCGAACAGGCCGCCCTTTTTTTATTGATTGTTGAGGATACATAATTTGGCAAAAAAGAAAACTACAAAAAAAGCCGTTAAAAAGAGCGCAAAGAAAACCGTTAAAAAAACAGTAAAAAAAGCCGCCAAAAAAGCAAAAAAGAAGACTGCAAAGAAAGCAGTTAAAAAGACAGCTAAAAAAATTGCGGCAAAATCAAAAGCTCCCAAAAAGGAAATTCCTGACCCCTCAAAGGCGTTCGCCCTTGGAGCGGCGAAGATTGCCGCCGAGAGGAATTGCACCGATATTGTCGTTCTGGATTTGAGAGATAAATCGCCCGCCACAGATTACTTTGTAATCGCGACAGGCACAAGCGACAGGCAGATGCGCTCCGTTGCCAATGAAATCTGCGAGGCCGCCAGAAAACAAAAAATGCAGCGATTCGGCAGGGCAGGTTACGAGCAAGCCCGCTGGATTCTACTCGATTACGTGGATGTGGTAATACACCTCTTCGATGGCGAATATCGTGACTACTACGACCTCGAACTGCTATGGGGCGATGCAAAAAGATTGACGATAGACGATTAACTTTTTTATGAAACTTATTATTGATATACTCGAAGAAAAAATTAGTGCCGCTATGGATGTTGTTAGCGGTCAAAAAAATTGTGCAGCAATTGTAAAACCCTCGACTGACCCTAAATTTGGCGATTACCAGGCTAACGGCGTAATGGGATTAGCTAAAAAACTCAAGACCAATCCCCGCAAGCTTGCTGAGCAGATCGTGGAAAAATTAGACCTTAGTGACATCTGTGAAACCCCCGAAGTCGCCGGCCCGGGCTTTATAAACCTGCGATTAAAACCACAGTTCATAGCAGATAAATTGCTTGAAATTAACAAGGACTCGACCGGCCTCGGCATAGATAAAACTAATGTACCGAAAAATATCGTTGTTGATTTTTCCAGTCCGAACATTGCAAAGCAGATGCATGTCGGCCATCTGCGAAGCACAATCATAGGCGACTGTATCTGCCGAATACTTGAGTGCCTCGGTCACAATGTAATTCGCCAAAACCACATCGGCGACTGGGGTCTCCAAATGGGAATGATTGCTTATGCTGTAAACAAATACGTTTATCGTAAAGAGACAGACGAAAAATTTCATTGGGTAGAAAAACCATCTGAAGATATGGAATGGCCTGCTCAGGACTTGGATTTGGAGACTCTGGAGGATTATTATAAAAAAACTACGAAGCTTACGGAGGAGGATACTAGAGTTGCAGAAGCAGTTCGCAAGAGCACTGTTGACTTACAAAGTGGTGACCGATGGACTGTTGGGAACTGGAAAATTGCAAGGGAAACAACACTTAGGGCATGCTTTGAGATATATGATTTATTAGGTGGAATATTTAGAAAAGAAGACATTCGAGGCGAAAGTGCTTATAACGATATGCTGTCGGACGTTATTGCGGAATTAAAGAAAAAGAATTTAGCAGAAGAATCTGACGGCGCTATTTGTGTTTTTCCGGAAGGGTTTAAGAATAAGGAGGGGCAGCCGTTGCCGTTTATTATTCAGAAGTCCGATGGGGCTTATCTTTATGCCACGACGGATTTGGCGGCCTTGTGGTATCGTGTCCACGAGTTAAAAGCCAACACAATTATTTATGTTACAGATTCCCGGCAGAAGCTGCATTTTGAGATGCTCTTTAAAGTTGCGAAAATGGCCGACTGGGTAAATGAAGATATTGAACTTTCACATGTAATGTTCGGCAGCGTTTTGGGTGAGGACGGTACACCTTTAAAAACACGCTCGGGTGAAAATGTGAAATTGAAAGACCTGCTTGATGAAGCAGTGGAAAGAGCAAGAGGCGTCGTCGAACAAAAGAATCCGGAGCTGTCCGATGAAAAGAAAAATCAGATTGCACAAGCTGTCGGAATCGGGGCAGTAAAGTACGCCGACTATTCCAATAACCGGACAAGTGACTATGTGTTCAGCTTCGATAAGATGCTGGCTATGGACGGCAACACCGCTCCTTATATGCAGTACGCATACGCACGGATAAAATCCATCGAGAGAAAAGCACAAACCAAAGATGTAAACATCGAAGATGAGCTGGCGGACATCGGTGCTCTCAATCTGACTGAGCCGGCGGAGCTTGACCTTGCGAAATATCTGATTCGCTATGGCGAGGCGATACAGTCGGCCGCGGCTGATTACAGGCCGAATTATTTGACCGCTTATCTTTACGAGCTTGCGCAAAAGTTCAGTGCGTTTTATACGAATTGCCCGGTCCTTAAGGCCGAGCCGGAGAAAAGACCTACGAGATTATTACTTTGTGATTTAACCGCCAGGACAATAAGACACGGCTTGAGTGGGCTTTTAGGAATTGAAGTTGTCGAGCAGATGTAAGAGGTAGAAAATGAAAGTCATCCATAAAGATTTTCGCGTAAGCACAAAAAACCGCAACCAAATGATTGATATAACAAGTGAGGTCCGTTCGCACGTGATTAAATCAGGAATAGCTGACGGTGACGTAATAGTCTTTTGTCCACACACGACAGCGGCAATTACGATAAACGAAAACGCCGACCCATCTGTGCCGCACGACGTACTCCTGACCCTGGAGGAATTATTACCCAAACATCGTCCGGGATACCAACATTATGAGGGCAATTCCGACTCCCATTGTAAAAGCTCTATGGTTGGCTGCAGTGAGCAGGTTATGATAAAGGGCAAATCCCTGAATCTCGGCACATGGCAGGCCATCTTCTTCTGCGAGTTCGACGGGCCGCGTAACAGAACAGTATTGCTCCAAATCCGCGGGGAATAAGAATCTGAGCGTCACCCCACCAAACTACTTTATCTACCTGTTTTAAATGAGGTACGCGCATAAAAAGGGCGAGGTGGTGGGACCGGCTGGGGGGGAGACCGGTGGACCACACTGCCTCGCCGAGGTCTATAAGCTGTTAAAAACAGCATTATATTCGATAAAGCACCCGGAGAAAATAATATTTCCGGAAAAATCTGTCAAACGAAAAATAAAAGAACAACGCAAAAAATCAAAGGGGCTTATCTCCACCTTATGCACTACCTCAACAACATGTTAGTATACACGTTATGGGGAAAAAAATCAAGCTAAAAAATCCTTTTTTTTGTTTTTTTTAAACATTGCCCAGTCCAGGCAGAAATCGTAAAACCGGACAGCCCAGATTCTTACGGTTATCGGTACCGGTTACGACCAATAAGTCATAAAAGGCCGTCATTCGATGAACACACGCACGATGAACCAAAAAATCCACTAA
>JASFVS010000171.1:0-6816 GCA_050049715.1 Phycisphaerales bacterium | reverse complement strand
GCCGAAATAGGGGACGACTGGGAACGTTTTAAGAAAAATCTCTACTGGCCCGGTGCTTATGCGGTACCGGACAGGTCAACCGGGAAAGGTTTTTATTTATATAACCGGGCCGGCGCCAAAGTTCAGTTTTCCAGGCCTCGTAAAAAATTCAAAAAGAGATTTTTTAATTTTTTCCACAGGGCCATTTTAGACCCTGATTACAGGGGCTTCCACGCTTTTAAGAAGACAATGAAATTTTTGGGGGCGGGCAAAGGAAAAGGCCCTGTCTATAGGCTGTTCAACGCATCCGAAAAAGCATTTAAATATCTTCTTTTCGATTGCGAGGAGTGCGGCGATTGCTTCCTGCCGGAGAACTTCGGCCTGTGCACAATAGGCGGCTGTGAAAAGGGAATGGACAATGCTCCGTGCGGAGATGCGACCATTGATGGGCGTTGCGGTAATAATCTTGAGCGTATTTGTGTGGGCGAGTTGATTTATGAGGCGGCGGCGGCTGAGAAGGATGGCATCGAAAAACTGAGGGCCATGATAAACAAGCCCAGAAACCACGCACTGGAACACACCGCCTCAATTTTAAATTATCTTTTTGGTAAGGATCATACTATGAAGAACCCGTTGATTACTATTGGTGAATCGATACATGCCTCTATTCCGAAGACCGGTGAGGTAATGAGGCAGTTAAATGAGCTTGGCCCTGATGCCTATACGCAGCAGAGCGGGCAATTGAATTACATCAAGGCGCTGATTGAATCACAGGCAAGCGAGAGAGCCGATTATATAGCGGTTAATCTCGATGCCTTTGGCGAAAGCGACCCGCGGCTTTGCGTAGATATGATGGTCGAGTACGTTAAACTGGTCCACAAATGGGGCAATGGCGTTCCGATTTGCATCGACAGCAGCGATAATGATGTTTTAATTGCCGGCTTAAAGCAGTGGTATGATACCGGGGAGGATGTCAAACAGCCGCTGTTAAACTCGGTTAAGGTCTATACGATGGAAGATATTTTGCCTTTGAAGAAAGATTTTGATTTCGCATTTGTCGGTCTTCTGGTCAGCGAGGAAGCGGCTGCCGGCCCGGGCGGCTCGCATTCGGTCGATGAGCTTTATTCCCTGGCCCGGCAAATTTTTGACGCGGCGGTGGAACGGTACGGTTTTAAGCCGGGCGAGATTTTCTTCGATACGACCGTATTTCCGCTGGCGATAGATATGCCGATGGAGCCGAATGTGCCCGGCTATACATACCGCGCATTCGAGACTATAAAGAAAATCAAAAGTGATGAGAAGATGAAGGATGTTCATTGCTCACTTGGGGTCAGCAACTGCGCACGCGACCTGCCCGGCCGAAGAATAGGCGTGTGCAGGGCATACGTTGCAAAGGCGATGGAATACGGCCTTGATGCCGCGATTGTCAATGTCGAGCACCACTATGGTCTGGTCGAGCCAGCGCCGGAACTCGTGGAATTGGTGGATGCTTACGCGAAGCTGGACGGCTCGGCGGAAAAATTGAGCAAAGCGATGGAGCTGATGGGTAAATTCTGCCGGGAGAACAGGAAGGGGTAGAGTAAATAAAAAGGCCGATTCGAGACCGGTGGATTTAGCTTTTGTAGCCGGTTCGCCTGCGCACAAGCTCGGCATAAAGCCGATTGATGTCAGCAAGGCTGGCCGGCGCTTTAGTAGAGACGGCGAGCGGTTAAATAAATGTGTAATGGTTTGTAGGTCCTTTAACCTTGTACCTTGAGATTGCGGTGTTTCCTGGCCATAATATTATTTATTAAACTTTTACTTGATGCACAAGCCTGTTGAGCAGAGAATAAGTTTTTTCACTTTTTTCAAATTTTTCAATGATTTAGCATCGGCACGAAATATAATAATGCGCAAGCGAAAAAACCCCAAATTTAAAGGACGACACAATGGATAGAGAATTACTCACGCGCTTGCATAAGCGTTTTGAAGGCATGGTTCGCAGATTACCTGATACAAAAACGGAATTTTGGTGCGCGCGCGACTTGCAAGAGTTATTAGGTTATGCTACGTGGCAGAATTTCTCTAAAGTTATCGATAAAGCTATAACTGCTTGTGAAAGAGCAGGTTACGAAATAACAGACCATTTTGCTGGTATCACTAAAATGGTAGAACTTGGTTCAGGAGCAAAACGCGAGATCACAGATATTGCTCTAAGCCGATATGCTTGTTATCTCATTGCTCAAAACGGCGACCCAGCAAAAGACCAAATAGCTTTCGCTCAAACATATTTTGCTGTTCAGACACGTAAACAAGAGATTATTGAGAAACGATTAACTGAAGCTGAGCGCATAAATGCCCGTAAGAAACTAATACATTCTGAAAAAGAGTTATCCGGCATTATATTTGAGCGGTTGCGGAATAATGAGAGTTTCGGAAGAATACGCAGCAAGGGCGATAAAGCGCTTTTTGGGGGCAAAACAACACGTGATATGAAAAGCAAATTAAACGTACCTAAATCAAGGCCATTGGCCGATTTTCTTCCCACAATCACTATTAAAGCAAAGGATTTTGCAAGCGAAATCACTAATTTTAATATTAAACAACATGACCTTGGAACAGAGGTAAGCATTACAACCGAGCATGTTAAAAATAATGAAGAAGTGCGAAAACTTCTCCGTGATAGAGGCATTATACCTGAGCAGTTGCAGCCTGCCGAGGATGTAAAGAAAGTCGAGCGGCGATTCAAGTCAGATGAAAAGAAGCTATTAAAAGGAACAGGCAAACTCCAACTTCCACCTGATTAGCCTAAAAATAAACTATTTGTGCGTTATCTGCATACTTCCCTATTATTTTTCGCTTCTTCATTGACGCAGGCGGCCAACTTGGGTATTATAACGGCTGGATGAACCGGCAAGGTGGCCGGAAAGCGATTTTAAACGAAACCTTTGAATGAAAGGATAAAATAATATGGCTGGTAACGTGGCTGAGTTGACCGATGCTACTTTCGATGAAACTATTCACAATTCTGATGTTCCGGTACTGGTTGATTTCTGGGCCCCCTGGTGCGGTCCCTGCAAAATGATAGCTCCTATTATCCAGGAAATCGCGGAGGAATACACGGATAAGGCAAAAGTCTGCAAGCTTGATACCGATGAGGCACGCGACAGTGCAATGGAGTTCGGGATAAATGCAATTCCGACAATCATCTTATTCAAGGACGGCCAGGTACAAAAAAAATGGGTTGGTTTGACCAGCAAAAAGGACCTCACCGCCGCAATAGACGAGCTGCTATAAAAACGCACGCATTTTTCCTGTTTGTTGGTAGATAAATGGAATTTTAAGCCTGCGGCTCACACTACAGGTTCGGTTACGAAGATAAAACAACCACTCTCGGCAGGAGATAATCTTTTATATGACTTACGAAGACCTCAAAGGCGCTAAGGTTCTGGTGACCGGTTCCAGCAGCGGAATCGGCTCCGCAACGGCGGTTCTCTTCAGTGAGCAGGGTTGTTTTGTCGGTGTTCATTACTATAAGACCAAGGAAGGTGCCGAAAAGACTCTTGAACAGGTAAAGAAAAGCAGCGACGGGATTTTGCTTTGCGCAGACCTCCGTGACAAAGAGCAGGCTGAACAGATGGTTAACCAATTCGCCGAAAAGGCCGGCGGTATTGATATTCTTGTAAACAACGCCGGCTCGCTCATTGACAGGCAGCCTTTCGAGACCGCTACTTTGGATTATCACGAAGATATATACGCCACTAATGTCCGCAGCATCTTTTTAGTGACGAAAGCCGCCTTGCCATATCTCAAAAAAAGCAAAGGCAATATCGTTAACATTGGTTCGGTCGCCGGTCATACCGGCGGTGCCAACGGCTCCGGCATGTACTCCGGCGCCAAAGCGGCTGTCGCCACCGAGACGATTTCTATGGCAAAGGAATTTGCAAAATATGGCATCCGGGTCAACAGTGTCCTGCCCGGCTTTATCGAAACGCGGTTCCACGAGCGGTTCAGCACCGCCCAGCGCAGAAAGAAAGTCGCCGGGCAAACTCCGCTCGGCAGAAACGGCACAGCGGAGGATGTGGCAAAAGCCATTCTGTTTTTGGCAAGCGATGCCGCAGATTTTATCACCGGCGAGTACATCGCCGTCAACGGTGGATTGTATATGAGGGCTTGAAAAACAATTCTTGCAATTCGCGGCTTTTTCCGTTTATATGAACACTTGATAGAACAACGGAAAAACAGGCTGAAAGAACAGGATAAACTCTAAATGCAACTATATGCAGGGATGCAGACTGAAACCGGCGGCAGAAGCAGCAAAACACGTCTTACGCCTGTTGAACGCGAATCAAAGCTTGACAGCTATCGTAAAAAGCAATGGGTGGTCCGGCCTCCGGATGAACGTTCCGCCGAGCTTGCCAAATCATTGAAGGTTTCGCCTCTTTTAGCGCAGGTTTTAATTAATCGGGGCATAGACGATGCCCAGAGCGCCTCTGTTTTCCTAAGACCCAAACTGACGAATCTCATCGACCCCGACCAGATGCCGGGAATCACACCGGCAGTTCACCGAATAGAGCACGCCATTACGAACAAAGAAAAAATCACCGTTTATGGCGATTACGATGTTGATGGTATTACAGGAGTTGCAATTCTCTGGCAGGTCCTGAAATTACTCGATGCCGACGTTGACTATTATATCCCGCATCGCATCGACGAAGGTTACGGCCTGAACACCGAAGCTGTCCGCGCATTAGCGGATTCCGGGAGCAAGTTGGTAGTGACGGTTGATTGTGGCATTACTGCCTGTGACTCTGCCGAATTGGCCGGACAGTTGGGACTTGATTTAATAATAACCGACCATCACCAGCCCGGCTCCGAGCTTCCCCTTGCTGCGGCGATTGTGCATCCCGCTCTGGAAGAGTCTTATCCGAATCAGGATTCGGCCGGAGCTATGGTTGCCTTTAAGCTGGCCTGGGCCATTGCCAATGAGTTCAACTCGGGCAAAAAGCTCGAGCCGAGACTGCGCGATTTTATGATAAACGCGACAAGCCTCGCAGCGATGGGAACTATCGCCGATGTTGTGGACCTGCGTGGCGAAAACAGGGTATTAACAAGTTACGGCTTGAAAACTTTGCCCGAAAGTAAGCTTTCCGGCATACAGGCCCTTATCGAATCGGTCGGCCTGACCGGACATAAGCTGGACAGTTACCATATCGGTTTTCGCCTTGCGCCAATCCTTAACGCCTCAGGGAGAATGGGACACGCTCGCTTAGCAGTGGAGCTTTTAACATCCGACGGCCAGCTCCGTTCGATGCAGATAGCCGAATATCTCAAAGAGCAGAACAGCCAGCGCCAACAATACGAGCGAAAGATATTCAAACAGGCCTGCGAAATGATAGTCAAGCGAAACCTTCACCATCCCGACAGAAAAAGCATCGTCCTTGTAAACGAAAACTGGCATAACGGTGTAATAGGCATTGTCGCTTCGAGAATAGTGGACAAATTTTATCGTCCGACGATTATGTTCAACTCAGGCACCACCGAAGACGGAATAGCTCAGGGCTCCGCCCGCTCGATTCAGGATTTCTGCTTGCTGAGCGCCATTAAGGCCTGCTCCAAACATTTGGTTAGTTTCGGCGGCCATAAGATGGCTGCCGGCATAAAGATTGAAACTGATAAGATTGACCTGTTCGCAGCCGAGTTCGAAGCTTATGCGAAGCAGAATCTGGACGAAAAAGATGTTTCAGCCAGACTTCATATCGATGCAGTAGCGCCGCTGTCTGATTTTAGCCTTGAAGCGGTTGATGAGCTTCAAATGCTCGGCCCGTTCGGACAGGGTAATCCACAGCCGGTTTTTGCAACTAAAGGGGCACGTTTGGCCGGTCCGCCGAGAAGGGTCGGTTCGGGACGCGAACATCTGCAGCTTGCAATAACCGATAATACGAACACTATTCGCTGTATAGGCTTTCGGTTCGGAAAGTTGGAAAAGAAACTGCTCGAGCAGGAATTTTTCAACGTTGCCTATCAGCCGCAGCTAAATACTTACAATGGAAATACCAACGTTGAGTTTGTATTAACCGACGTTCAGTTTGAATAGACCCGCCTACTCGTTTACAACAATTTTTGCAATCTTAAATTCACCCAATGCGGACGCCAAATTGAAGAAATCCACCGGCTCACCGTCCCCACTTGCCAGTGCGATATGCCCCGCATCGTATCCACCGCGACCGCCGCCTTTGAAGGACGCATCCAGCCCGACCCACTTACCGCCGATGTATGCCTGAACCCACGCGTGTCCGCCGAAGCCGTCGATGCCGGCGAAATCTTTCACATACGCGATTCCCACCACGACCTGGGCGGGTATCCCGACGGCCCGGCACATCGCCGCAGTCAGCACTGCAAATTCCGAGCAGTCGCCCTGCCTGCTTTCCGCAACTTCCACCGCTGAAGCATAACCGACCGACAGGCTTCTGTTCTCAATGTATTGGCCCACGAAAGCCTCTATTCTTTTGGCGGCCTCGGCTGCATCTTTGGTTCTGCCCACCGCCTTGCGTGCGAGTTTTATTATTTTCTCATTGTCACTCTGCACGTATCTGTTCGGCTGCATTGCCTTGCGAATCTTATGGTCATTGCCTTTGTATGGGAATCTCTCGCCCACCGGCGCTGAAATAGGCTTAACGGTTAAAATAGTTGTACCGTCGGCGAGCCTTCGTGCGCTTTGATTATCGTTCGAAGGTATAATAAAACGGCTTGTTTCTTTTGTCGGTTTTAAGTGATAAGTAATTGACTTGACCGAGCTCAGATTGTTCAGCTCTGTAGGGCTGGCTACGAACATTTTATCGACCATTTCCAGAACAT
>JASFVS010000170.1:0-6818 GCA_050049715.1 Phycisphaerales bacterium | reverse complement strand
TGAACACTTAAGCAGCGAAAAGTGCATCGCCTTTCTATCCCAACTGAATATCGATTATGTTTCAGAAATCCCCGATGCCAATGCTGTTTTAATAACAGGCTCAGCCGGACAAATTCGCAAGGCGGTTGTTTTACTTGAGCTGATTGACGAAAAAGAAAACTTTATTGTCGAGAACCTCGGCGCGGCTTCTATTGTCAGGACCCTTCCGTCCAATACAAGGATAGCAGCGAATCTTGGCGACATAAGTATTGGGACTTTTACCAATCCTCCTGATATGGATAAACAATCGCGAGGGATTATCGATATCCAGGCAGATGCGGTTCTGGCAATCCTCCCCGCCCGTCATCGAGAACAGCTATTGAATATACTGGCGCAGCCTATTGATGAGAAAATGCCTGAATATTCTGTGCCGACCGCCAGTGAATACTATGAGCCTGTTAGTTCGGAGGATGAACCTGATACCTTTACCGAAGCTGAATCTGTTCAACCAAAAACCGAAATATTAGCGCAGGAAACCATACTATCCGATGCCCGTGCCGTACAAGCACCCGGCGACGGAAATCCACAAAAGGAACTCGGGCCGCAGACACCCCATAAGGAGCGGCCCGAGCCTTCCATTCCGGAAGAAGAGACACTTCCCCAAGTTTCCAAAGCTCAGGAGAGTACTGTTGAAATCTCGCCACCAGCTATAAATGACAGTAATAACGTGACAATACCTAAAACCCTGCGAATTGTTTTGGAGTCTCCTGAGGATACCGCTACAGAAGCTGCGGTGAGAGGTGAATCACAGTCGATAGAGCTTCAAAACGGCGAGGATGTTATTGAACTTGACTTGCCGGAAACACTTACGTTGATGCAGCTATTGGATCTTGCGGGGGAATATTTAGAGCTGGATTATGTATACGATCCTGTCATTGTGGGCAAGCAGGCCGTCGCCTTAAAACTGCATGGCAGCCTTCGCGGCGAGATGAGATTAAAGGATTTATACACGCTTCTGGAGACGGTTTTGAAGTTCGAGGGCCTTGCAATGATAAGACGTCAGAACAAGTTAGTATCAGTTGTGCCGATAGGCAAGGCCTTAGATGCCGACCCACAGTTAGTAGATTTTGAAGACAGAAAAGTCCAGGCGGGCGACATAGTAATAACGCGTATTTTCAGGCTTCATTATGTGGACGTCGCCAGCGTTACCAAGTTATTAGAGAATATGAAGTTGGGGGTGGCTGTCTCGCCATCGAATGATGATGCACAAATACTGCTTGTAACCTGTTACGCACACCGTATGAGCCGGATAGAACAACTGGTGAGTATGCTCGACCGTCCCGGAAGATTCAGAGAATGCCGGTTCCGGCTTCTACAGTATACGATGGCACCTGCGATTGCAGGTAAGATTAGCACTCTCGCACAGGAGCTTCAGGGCATGCCGATTGTAATGGCATCCGCCGGAGGCAAGTCCTCAAAAGAATCGAAAAACGTAGGGACCAGACAGGCTGTGTATCTTGATACCGATGAGAGGACCAATCGCATATTGATGATTGGCTATGAGGAGCAATTAACCTTCATAGAGAACCTAGTCGATGCCCTTGATGTTAGCCAGCAGGATATGCGAATCCAAAAAGCCTATGATATCAAACATATGAAAGCACCAGAAGCCCTGGAAAAGTTACAACAACTGAAAGTCCTCGGCGGCTCCAGCGCTTCTGCAGGTAAATCTCGCACAAGAAAATCAGACAAATCCACAACAGCCGGCAGTGCCTTAAATGAGGAGCCTATTGTAGTGGTTCTGGAGGCCACGAATCAATTGCTTATCAAGGCCGACCGGGAGCAACATGCCCAGATAAGTGAATCTCTCAATAATATTGACGTATCACTCGAAGACCGCCGGTCTTTGCGAGCATACGAAATCCAGCATGTCGATGCTCAGCAGGTAAAAGATAAACTCGAAGAGCTTGAAGTAATTGGCACGGGCACGGCAGGTAAAGGCAAAACCGATGCTGAAGATGTACTCGTGAAAAAGCCGCAAGTGGTAGTAACTGAATCGACAAATTCACTATTGGTCAAAGCAACGGACCAACAACACAATCAAATAGCTGCCATTATGAAATACGTGGACAGTAAAATGCCTGAAGAGGAAATATCCTATAAGATTTATCCACTTGAAAACTCATCGCCGGGTCATGTGGCCTCTATTCTGGGACAACTAATCCAGGAGACCGAAAAGGATAAAGAGGACAAGATTGAGACAGTTATAAATAATAAGAAGCAAAAAATAACCATAGTGCCCGACCCGAATACTTTTTCCTTAATCGTATATGCCAGCATGAAGAATCAGGAATGGATAGGTAATTTAATAAATAGTCTCGATAAAAGGAGGCCGCAGGTACTTATCGATGTTACTCTTGTTGAAATCACCAGGACAGATACATTCGAGTATGACCTTAACCTCGTTGCCAACGCAAAGGATTTGGTTATTGGTAATATCGGTATCGACCCTATCCAAACCATAGACAGCAGGTCACGAATAGAAGGAGGTTTTAATTTGCTGGACAAAAATGGCAATCCCACCGGGCAGACGAAAGCATTCTTTAGTGATGATAAAGTGCAGGCACTTTTAACCGCCATAAAGAGAAAGAATTACGGTCGCGTCTTAGCCAAGCCAAAGATATTAGTCGATGACGGCCAGCAAGGTGAGATTTCTACAACAGATGAGACTACATATGTGAAGGAATCGATTCAGATTCCGGATACAGGAACGCCTATAACAACACGTGATTATATGCCCATCAAGGCAAGCATTCAACTTCAAATCACGCCACACATAAGCGAGGGCGAGCTTTTACGCTTGGATGTTCATTTGTCGCGTGATGATTTTGGGACGAGGCCCGGAGAAGGCGCACCGCCTGACAAAGCCACCAGTGAAGTTACAACAACCGTTTTTGTGCCGGATAATCACACAGTAATACTTGGTGGCTTGGTAAAACTAAACCAAAGCAAAGGTGGGTCCAAGGTACCAATACTCGGGGACGTTCCGATAGTCGGCGGATTATTCAGAAGTGTCGATAACAGCGATATTGAGAGGAAGCTGTATGTGTTTCTTAGGGCCAACGTTGTTAGACCGTATGAACAGGCCAGGTTAGAAGACTTACAGAAAATATCAGAAGAGCATCGAAAGGCATTTGAGGAATCTGAGGCTGAATTTCAAAAGCATGAAGACATTCCAGGTGTAAAGCCTAAGCCGATGCAACCTGAGCGTGTGCTGGATGAACTGTAAAGAGCATTAAGCAGTTGGCCGTAGCTTAATAACTTAAGCTTAGAATCACAATTCAGGTATTTCTTTCAAGTGTAGCCCTAAGAAGCCGTCATATAATTTGCAGAAATGTTCATCTTTATAAAATACTTCTTGCGCTCGACCGAATAAAACATATAATTAGACCTGAATATTTAATGACGTTATAATTATAGTCGTTTAAAGTAGTTCTTAAGGCTACACTTTTGACTACACTTTTGCGGCTACGTTTAAGGGTATATAACCGTTTTTATTGTGTTTGGAATTTTAGTAAATGCCGTTTTTTAGCGTAATTACGCGATTACAGCATGTAGCCAGGTATGCTCGACACGCAGGAGGTCACTGGTTCAAGTCCAGTACCGCCCATTTCCCAAGCCTTTATAGCCAAAAAGCTTACAGAAAATTAATACTGTATCGCTCATCCCGGAAAAACTAATGCATTTCAATTAATAATTTAGAACATGCCCACCTAATTAGCACCTAATGCTTTTATATGTCACACTACCACTCATTATTATGCAGTCATTGCAAATCCGGCGAATAAGTCACAAGCAAACTCTGTATATGAAAAGTTTCCAACCTAACAGAGATGTAATAAACCAGCTCTATTCCCAATTTTTCTTCGATTATCAAATCACGTACAACTATTTTTTTGAAATTTTTCAAAAAAATAGTCAATAAATGTCACTTCAGCAACGCTTATGCTTATAAGGAGTAGTATGAGGGCTCTTTTTTGTAAGTAGTATGAGGGCTCTTTTTTGTAAAGAAAGAGTAGTGCGAGTCTACGCGAGGATGCGGTTTATGAAAATCAACCACAAATCAGAGGAGGTGTTTAAAATGCGCAAGAAAAGTATTCTCATTTCATTAATTGTCCTACTGGTTTTATCGATGGCCATAAAATCAACGGCAGATGTGTCGGACCAACTCAAGCAGGCACAAATGTTTAGGGGCAACCGTCAATACTCTCAGGCCGAGAAGCTCTACTTGCAGATAGTGGCAGAAAATCCGGGTAGCGATGCCGCACTTGAGGCGCAAAAACAGCTTATTCTTATTTATATTGCTACCGAAAACAAACCACAGGCGGATGCAGCTTTTCAGCAATTAATTGCTGGTTTTTCGCAATATAAGGATATCGCAGAGGCAATTTGGCGGGTTGCAAGAGAGTATAACACCACAGGAAATAAAGATAAGGCAATCGAAATCCATCAGTACAACGTTTCCAACTTCACCAAGAACATGTACGCGATGTGGTCACAGGTGGAGATTGTGAAATCTTACATTCAAGATGATAACGCCGCTGCCGATGAAGCTACCGATGAACTTATTAACACTTTTTCTGAGCAGCCGACCTTACCAAAAGAGATTTATCAGCTTGCAGAGCGGTTTGGCGAGGCTGGGAAGAAAGACCGGGCCATAAAACTTGATAAATTCAACGCCGAAAATTTCCCCTCTAATATATATGGAATGTGGTCTCAGGTGAATTATCTTGTTCGTAACTCCGATTATACTGCCGCCGATGCTGCAATTGATAAGATTCTCAATGATTTTCCTGATGATCCGGCCACTCAGCAGGGTGTATATCAGTTAACAGGTGTATTCAGAAAAACCCGAAGGTACGACAAGGCGATTGCGCTCTATAAATACCATATCGAGCATTGGCCCGATGCCGAGGAAGGATTGGAAGTTCGCAAAGGATTGATACGAACTTACATAGACCTTAACGATGAGACAAATGCCCAGGCTGCAATCGATAAAATGCTTGCAGATTACTCCGGGCACGCCCGGATTGCTAAGGCTGTCTATGATATCGGCTTATACTATTATAGAGCAAATAAAAACGACAATGCCCTCAAACTACACCGGTATAATGTCGGGCATTGCTCCAAAACCGACAAGTACACGATGTGGTCACAGGTAGAACTGACAAAGGCCCATATTCGTGACGGCAACGAGCCGGCTGCCAATTCAGCTTATGACAAGCTTGTAAATGAATTCTCCAATCAATCGACCCTGGTGACGGAAGTCTGCCGGGTGGCGGATACATACCTTGCTGCAGGAAATCATGACAAGGCCAGCCAGCTCTATCAGTACACCCGCAATAGATGGCCCGGAGATAGTCAATTATTGTGGGCCAATGCGGGAATGGCCAAACTGGATATCGCGCGCAGCAGCGATACCGAAGCACAGCAGGTAATCGATAATTTATTCTCAAGTTCCAAAGACAATCCCGAGTCTTCCACAGTTATGTTCCAGGTTGGTGAACAATACTGGGAAAAAGCCTTGTATAAGCGAAGAAACGGTATGAAAGATGAAGCCAAAGAAGATTTAGCAAAAGCACTGGCTATTTGGGAAAGAACAATAAAAGAGTTGCCTCGTAGTTCATCCACCTCTCATGCCTATCATTTCGCGGCTGAGTGTCATTATCACCTTGGCCAGTATGAAAAGGCCGCAGAGTACCTCCAGAAGGTGGTCAACGACTGGCCGGACTATGAATATGGGTGGAGCACCTATAATTTTCTCGGTGCATGCTATGATAAGTTAAAAAACTCGGGCAAAATAGCAGAATCACAGGCGGACCCATTAATTGAACAAGCTTACAAGGCGATTATCGAAAACTATCCGGACAGCAGAATGGCGGGACATGCTTGTTTGAAATTAGCCAGACTGAACTCCAGGAAAAAGCGATGGAGCGAAGCGGCCGGATATTACGGAGCTTTTATCAACAAATATCCTGAGGACAAACGATGTAAATATGTTCTGTATGACTTAGGCCGGACTTACGAAAAGATGGGAAAATTAGAGAATGCCACTCAGGTCTATCAGTTGATTGTACAACAGGGTGATCCTGAAGACAGTCGTGTTAAAAACTCAATGAGGAGGCTGGCAAGGATAAAAGGAGAGGAAAGATGAAATTCAGACTACTGTTTTGTTTTTCGACGTTACTTATATTGGCTTTTTCTTCCACAGTAACAGCGTGTCAATCATCGTGTGAGAATAATTGCTACTATTGGGATGAAGAAATAGAACAATGCGTATGGGCTTGCTGGGGTGAGTATTATTATTGTTGTGGTGGTGAGTGTCAAGAGTGCTGCTACGACGGAGACTGCTCTGGCTGTGAAATTTGTGTTCCCGGTGGGTATTATTGTGAGGACAGTGACGACGAATGCACCGGGTGTAAAAGCTGCGTAAATGCCCAATGTATAGACGATAATGACAACTGTCCGGGCAGCCAGGTATGCTGTAACGGTCAATGTAAAGAGTGTTGTGACCATGATGACTGTCCGGGGGGTTGCTGTTGCTGTGGTGGTGGTTATTGCGAAGAGTGTTGTGCTGACCCGGACTGCTACTTTGGTGAGCACTGCTGTGACGACAAAAAATGTAAGGAATGCTGCCAACCCTCGCATTGCGACGGCGATGAGGTATGTTGCAACAATTACTGTGAAGAGTGTTGTGACTATACAGACTGTGGTAGTGGTGAGGTATGCTGCGACAATGAATGTAAAACCGGTGATTGCTGCGATACCTCAGACTGCTC
>JASFVS010000168.1:0-6891 GCA_050049715.1 Phycisphaerales bacterium | reverse complement strand
ATTTGTCTAAAATCTTCAACTGAACCTTTGTTTTGGATATCTCCTGCTCAAATCCAGCCTTTCTTAATTTAGCAGTGAGCTTATCTAAGTTCTCAATACTGTAGAACCTGTGAAGCAATATCTTATAGTTTTTTTCTTCCAGTCCAATATCATAGGTATAAAGTACTTTATATTTTTTAGGTGAGAAGAAAAGGATTAGGTAAACAAGCAATGCCGGCAATATCGCACCAAGCAGAACGAAGTACTTACGTTTCCAGAGCTCTCTCAGATAATAGGTTAAATCTATTTCACCTTCGTAAGGGTCGGTTTCTTGATGAGAATTTTTTGCGATCGGGTGATTATCCGGAGTGCTGTTTTGTGAATTGGACATCCTCTCTGGCTCCTTCCAAAATTGAAAAATACACAAACCCCGAAGTTGCGGATAAGGTATTGCACTCGTTCGCGGTATTTCGCTAACTTACTCCCTTTTTATTCCAATTATTCCAGACCGTACTATAGTCGGGCTGCCGGATGTGGATATTAACGTGCTAATAATCGATGGTCAAGCCTTTTTCACCACCCTTAATAGGGATTTTCATCCATTCGGATGCATTTCCCGATAGGTATATTGCTTAGTAAAAAAGTCGTAACGTTATCTATGAAATAAAACGTGGCTGAAATAAATAGTAGCTATCTTACTATAAACACCCACAGATAAAAAAGGAGGAAATTTCCGAATATACATCTGGAATGGAATCAAGTAGGTGAAGGAGAAATAAATAAACCTTGAAAAAACCAAATATATACGCACTTTCTCGGTACCGTCTTTAATTGCGGACATGACGGTGGGTTTTAGATGTATTGAGGCAAATCCACAGAATAACCCCCAGAGTAATTGCTATTTTAGGCCAAATTTGGTATCTTAGTATGAAGAAAGATTTGGCAACGAACCCGAATTAATCTTAAATCGTAGATGTTGTTGATAACAGGTGTTTATGCTTTTCCACTTTGATAAGATTCGAGCCTGAAAAGAAATGTTCTTTGGTAGTATAACCCCGCTGGCGACAGAAATGGAGGTGGGGGAAAAATTGTGGTTAACACACTAAATTTTATTGAACCGAAATCAAGCTTTGCTATGTCCCAAACGAAACAACCCGAATCAGAGATAAAGGGACTCATATTTGACATCAAGAAGTACGCCATTCACGATGGTCCTGGCATCCGTACGACGGTGTTCTTCAAAGGTTGTCCATTGCAGTGTCAGTGGTGCCAAAATCCGGAAAGCTGGAGAGCTTACCCCGAGCACAGTTTGCGAGAGAGTCGGTGTACTGGATGCGGTCAGTGTGTAGAAGCGTGTTTGCAACAGGCCATTTCACTTTGTGAAGGAAAGCCTGTAACGGATATGGACAAGTGTAACCTTTGCGGTCGCTGCGTGGATGCCTGTGTGGCCGGTGCCAGGGAAATCATCGGGCTGGAAATGGCTGTTCGTGAAGTTATGGTCGAAGTTGAAAAAGATATTGTTTTCTATGACCAGTCCGGCGGCGGTGTTACATTCTCAGGAGGTGAACCGTTGATGCAGCCGGATTTTCTTCTGGCGCTTCTAAATCAATGCCGGGAGCAACAGATACACACGACGGTGGATACGAGTTGTTATGCAGAGCCGGGAATTGTCGAGAAGGTCGGTGAAAAGACCGAGTTGTTTCTTTGTGACCTTAAACACATGGACAATGAAATGCACAAGCTTTTTACGGGCGTTGAAAACGGTCTGATACTGGATAATATAAGAAGTCTCTCGGAGGCAGGTAAAGAAATCATTATCAGGATACCGGTCGTTCCCGGCTTCAACAACGACCAGAAAAATGTCGAAGCGACAGGCCGATTCATATCATCGCTTCAAAATGTCAGCAGGGTAGACATCTTACCTTTCAATCGTGGAGGATTAGAGAAATCGACTCGCCTTGCAGGTGAGAGTGAACTTGCGCATATTGAAACTCTCAGGGATGGGCGGATGAATACCATTGCAAAGAATCTTGGCAAATACGGATTAGAAGTTAAAATTGGCGGTTAATTATATGAACGAAAGAGTAGCAAAACTTAGGAAACAAAGTGTTGAGACCAGACCTTACATTTCTGCTGAGCGGGCGGAACTGGTTACCGACTTTTACAAGGGCGATATTCCCCAACAAGAATCTACTCCGGTTTGCCGGGCTTTGTTATTTAAATACATTATGGAGAACAAAGCCATCTGCATTAACGATGGTGAATTGATTGTAGGTGAACGTGGCCCGGCCCCCAAAGCCACGCCGACTTACCCCGAACTGTGCTGTCATACTATGGAGGACCTGCACATACTCAACAGCCGGGAGAGGACACCCTTTGTTGTCACTGAAGAGGTAAAAAAAATATACAGTGAGAAAATCGTTCCCTTCTGGGCAGGTAAAACCATACGGGAAAAAGTCTTCGGCGCGATGGACAAAAAGTGGCATCAGGCATTTGACGCTGGTGTTTTCACAGAATTTATGGAGCAGCGCGCCCCCGGCCATGCAATCCTCGATGATAAGATTTACCGCAAGGGCATGCTGGACTTCAAATGTGATATCGCAGAAAACCGCAGGAAACTCGACTATCTTAATGATCCCCGTGCTTATGAAAAAGAGCAGGAATATCAGGCTATGAATATATGTGCCGATGCAGTTATTGCTTTTGCTCAGCGGTACGCATGTAAGGCGAAAGAATTAGCGCAACAGGAGACCAACCCTGTTCGTCGCGGTGAGCTGGAACAAATAGCCGAGGTTTGTTCGTACGTACCGGCCCATGCGCCGCGCAATTTTTGGGAGGCATTACAGGCGTATTGGTTTGTGCATCTGTCTGTTATTACTGAACTGAATACGTGGGATTCCTTTAATCCCGGCCGTCTTGACCAGCACTTATTGCCTTTCTATAAAAAAGGCTTGGATGAAGAAACTTTAATACCCGAACAGGCTAAAGAGTTATTGCAATGTTTCTGGATAAAGTTCAATAATCAGCCTGCCCCGCCGAAGGTTGGAATAACCGAAGAGCAAAGTGGCACCTACACTGATTTTGCATTGATTAACGTTGGTGGAGTAATCCCGGCCGATGGAGCTGACGCAGTCAACGATGTTTCATATATGATATTGGATGTAGTCGAAGAGATGCGTCTTACCCAACCGAGTTCCTGTATTCAAATCAGCCAAAAAAATCCCGACCGGTTCTTAAAACGTGCATGCGAAGTCATTCGCACAGGTTTTGGCCAACCTTCCGTATTCAATACTGATGTAATCATCAAGGAAATGCTTCAGGACGGCAAGAATATGACGGATGCCCGCACCGGCGGTCCCAGCGGATGTGTGACAGTCAGCTCGTTCGGCAAGGAAAGCTGTACGCTTACCGGTTATATAAACTGGCCAAAGATTTTCGAGCTGGCCTGCAATAACGGTGTTGACCCGAACTCAGGCGAGCAAGTCGGCACTCAAACGGGAGATGCCTGCAAATTTACTTCTTTTCAGCAATTGATGGATGCTTACAGGCAGCAGCTCAAATATTTTATCGACCTGAAAATCAAAGCTAACAATATCATCGAAAGGCTTTATGCTAATTATATGCCCGCGCCATTTATGTCGATTGTAATGAGCGACTGCATAGCACGTGGGCTTGATTATCACAACGGCGGCGCAAGGTATAATCCGACTTATATACAAGGCGTCGGAACTGGAACGGTAACTGATGCTCTGGCCGCGGTGAAGTTTCATGTATTCGAGCAGCAGGATATTACTATGGATGAGCTTCTAAAGGCGCTACAGGTTGACTTTGAAGGATGCGAAAGATTGCAGCGAACATTGCTGTATGACACACCGAAATATGGCAACGATGATGATTACGCAGACAGTATTACTGAGGATGTATTTAATGTATATTATGATTTACTTAACGGCCGTCCAAACACCAAAGGTGGAAAGTATCGCGTAAACCTGCTTCCTACAACTGTACATATCTATTTCGGCTCTGTAGTTGGCGCACTGCCTAATGGCAGGAAAGCCGGCGAGCCGGTTTCCGAGGGCATCTCTCCCACTCAAGGTTCCGATACGAAAGGTCCAACCGCCGTTATCAAATCGGCCGCCAGAATCGACCACGCCCGCACCGGCGGAACCCTTTTAAATATGAAATTCAGTCCGCACTTGCTTGAAGGTGAAGGTATTGATAAACTTGTTCATCTCATCAGGGCCTATTTCAAGCTTGATGGACATCATATTCAGTTTAATGTAATAGATGCTAAAATGTTACGGGAAGCCCAGCAAAATCCTGAACAGCATCGTGACCTGATTGTAAGGGTGGCCGGTTACAGCGATTACTTTGTTGATGTCGGCCATGACCTGCAGAACGAAATCATTGCTCGAACCGAGCAGCAGTCCTTATAGGAATAAGGAAGCTTTGTCATTTGTAAAGTGGAGATTTGCAATGAAAAAAAATTTGCTCATAACGATATTATTTACGTTATCCCTTTTTCTACTTGGCTGTGGGCATGCGACAAGTGAAGACCAATTAAGTCAGTTTATTGAAACTCATGTCGAAAAAGTCAGGCCTTTGTCGAATCAGGCAAATCTTGCTTACTGGGACGCTTCTACAACGGGAAAACCGGAATATTATGATAAAGTTAAGCAGTTACAGCTTGAAATTAGACAAATCTACAGCAACCCTCAGGATTATGCCATGCTCAAAGATATGAAAGAGTCGGGGCAAATCATGGACGCAAGGCTCGCACGGCAACTGGATAAATTATACTATGCTTATCTGAGTAACCAGATTGAGCCGGAGATGTTGGAAAAGCTTGTAGATTTGGATAATAAAGTCCAGGAAAAGTACAACACATTTCGCGGCACCATCGACGGCAAAAAGGTCACTATGAGTGACATTTATACCATCTTAACAACGGAAAAAGACATTCGTAAAAGGGAGCTTGCCTGGAGGGCAAGCAAGCAGGTGGGAGATGCTATTGTTGACGACCTTATCGAATTGGTCAAGCTGCGTAACAAAATAGCTCGAAAAGTTGGCTTCGAAAATTATCATACTCTTTCGATTGTCACAAGTGAGCAGAACGTGGAAGAGCTCGACCGTATCTTCGATGAGCTTCATGTCTTAACCAGTGAATCTTTTGCAATATTGAAGAAAGAGCTGGACCGGATATTAGCGGAAAGTTACGGCATTGCTCCCGGTGACTTAATGCCCTGGCACTATCACGACCCCTTCTTTCAAAGAACACCTCTGGTTTATGACCTGGATTTGGACATCTACTATAAAGACCAAGACGTCAAAGAGTTAGCGGAGAAATATTATGCCGGTATCGGTCTGCCTGTGGATGATATTCTCGCCAGAAGTGATTTGTACGACCGTGAAGGAAAATATCCGCATGCTTTCAGCTTTGAAGCAGACCGAGATGGAGATGTTCGTATTTTATGCAATCTTCAAAATACCGAACGATGGATGGAGACAATATTGCACGAATTGGGCCATGCGGTTTACAGCAAATACCATAACAGGAATGAGCCTTGGCTGTTAAGGGAACCGGCCCACAGCTTTACCACCGAAGCTGTAGCGATGTTCTTCGGGCGTCTGAGTCGAAATGCCGCCTGGATGCAGCAAATGTTGGATTTGTCGGATGAGGAACGGATGAAGATTGAAAAAGTGAGTGAAAAGTATCTGAAGTTTCAGCAGCTGCTCGTTGCTCGCTGGATTATGGTTATGTATAACTTTGAAAAGCAGCTTTATGCTAATCCTGACCAGGACCTGAATACGTTATGGTGGGATTTGGTTGAGAGATATCAGTATGTGAAAAGGCCGCCCGGCCCTGTCGATGCCGGCTGGGCGTCAAAACTTCATTTTACCATTGCGCCTTGTTATTATCATAACTATATGCTGGGTGAATTATTGGCGTCTCAACTGCATAACCACATTGTTCATGAAATTTTGTCCCTCGAATCGGACGAAGGTGTTAGCTATGTTGGCCGGAAAGAAGTGGGAAGTTTCTTACGCTTAAAGGTTTTAGCCCCCGGAGCTGTTTATCATTGGAACGAAATGATTACGCGGGCAACAGGAGAGCCATTGACACCGAAGTACTTCGTCGAGCAGTTTGTCAAATAACATACATAATTCTACTATAATGTTCGGCAGTTTTAAGGTTTATGCGCTTGCTTTCACCTCTATTTTTCGTATATTATCAAGGTACTAATGACTTATTTGATTGCTATTTTTATCTACTTGTTTGCCCTGACCGGCATCGGAATTTATAAATCCCGGCAAGTTAAGACCCAGGCCGATTTCGCCGTGGCGGGCAGGACTCTGTCACCATGGGTTCTGGTCTGTACTATGCTGGCCTGCTGGATTGGCACCGGCTCAATTGTCGGCAACGCCGGAAAGGCCTATGAAACCGGCTTAGCCGCTCTAATCCTTCCTGTCGGCAGTGTTATTGGAATGATTATTCTGACGCAGATAGCCGGCAAAGCTCGCAGCTACGAAGTATATTCGGTCCCGGAAATCATAGGAGCACGTTATGGTCAGACGGCCCGGCTGTTGGCTGTGATTGCATTGGTGATAGCATATATGGTGATTGTAAGCTATCAGTTCAATGCCGGTGGAATGGTACTGGAGGTCATTCTTAGTGATGCAAGCGGAAAACCTCTTATATCCGCTCAGTACGCGACTATCATCGCGGCCGTGTTTATAATTACCTACACTATCCTTGCCGGGCTTATGAGCCTTGCTTATACGGATATTGTCACCGGAACTGTTATAACCTTAACTTTGATTATTGCCTTTCCGGTTCTATGGTTCAGGGCCGGTGGCTGGAGCGGCATGGAAGCTGCTTTTGCGGCTATGGGTGACAGACCTCAGCATATG
>JASFVS010000167.1:0-6905 GCA_050049715.1 Phycisphaerales bacterium | reverse complement strand
GGTAATGAACAGCATAACTGTCAGGAGTTACACGCCCCTCATCAAGAAAAACCATTCTTTTTGACGGGCCCGGAACTGCAATTTCCGTCCTTTTCTTAAGCCACAAAACCGTCCTGCCTACCCTCACTCCCACGGGGTTCGAGCCGCTGCCGGTGGTAGTTCCCGACCTGTAAAGGCCATTCATAGAATCGACAATAGTATATGTCCGCATCTCCCCACGAACCCCGGTCGGGCAGCGGTAAAGTTTTTCATTCTTGCAATACGGATAAAGCGCTCCGGCTTTGATAGCATTTATTTGTGTTTGTTCCGGTAATTGCTCCCCACTCTGGTAGCCGGCGGCGCAATCGTCGCCTGTCCACCATTGCTCATACGCATGACGATGGCCGCCTGTGGGCACAATCGCCTGACCATCGCTTCCATCGTATGCTTCACCATTAACAATTTTGTCGTCGTTTTCATCGGCATACATAATCCAGGTAAGACCCAACTGCCTCAAATTGCTTAAGCAAGCCGCGCGTTTACCCTGCTCCTTAACCCTGTTTAGCGCAGGCATTAAAATTGCCATCAATACCGCAATAATAGCAATCACCACAAGAAGCTCAATCAATGTAAAACCTTTTTGTTTGTTCATAATAACACTCCCGGCTATTTTTTCGCCATTTTCCTTATTGATAAATCCGTTTTCTTGTTATTTTCTAATAATCTTTATAATGTCTCATCCAGGTCGGCCAATCGGTCGACATGACCCTGCCGGCTACGGTCCAGGGGCCGCCCATATTATAATTTCTGTGCCATTTTAACGTCCAGAGCTCTTTGAGTCCGACTTTCCTGACCGTCCAGTCGGCAAAAAGAGAATTTACAAAACCATTATGTCGATCCACACAAACACGGTTCATCTCATTAGAATTGGGTGTATCCCCCGGCCCGGCCCCGGTTTGTGGAGGCATGTCGCCTTCACGCGGCCAGGCATCAACCCACCAGCTACCCATAAAAACGGGAATATCATTCGCACCTCTGACGTGGGGAGTATGCCAGTGCCACTCGGCAGGCGTCCGGTCCCAGCCATTAGTTCTGTTAGCGGCTACTTTTGAAGCGGGGAGATTCAATATCCACCCGTTAAGGCCGTAGCTGCCTATATCGTCACCGTTTTCCCACGCTACGTATGTCCACCCGCTTTGCGGGATACCTCCATCCGGTAGCGGTTTTACGGCCTGCGGACAAAGCCACATCTTCGGGTCCTTGGAATAGGGCCTCATTGTTTCCCGCCAGAACTCACCGGAGCCCGCATTGGTGCGCGAGCCATTCAGCTCGCCGCTAAAGAAATAGCCGTTGTTATCGCCGCAATACATTGCAAACATCAGTCCCCACTGCTTCAGATTCGCTAAACAGGCCGAAGTTTTGGCTTGTTCCCTAACCCGTTGTAATGCGGGCATAAGAATCGCCATTAGAAGCGCTATGATAGCGATTACGACCAGAAGTTCTATCAGGGTAAACCCCTTCCGCTTATCCATAATTACACTCCCGATTCCCACCTTATCCACTTTTGTTTCTATACGACCTTTATACGGAGAAGTTTTAAAAATCCTTAAAAGACTTCATCCACTGAGGCCAGTCGCCGGGCATTACGCCACCGTGCATTGTCCACGGACCGGCTGTATCAAATGTCCGATGCCACTTCAGAATCCACAATTCTTTAAGTCCGACCTTTCTGACCGACCAGTCCAGAAATGCCATGTTTATAAATCCATCATGCCTGTCTATGCAGATACGCCTCATATGCTGTTCACTCTCCCATGCCATGTCCTGTGCCTCAGGCGGCGTATCTCTGTCCGTTGGAAACACATTGAACCGCAAGGAATCCATGAACAAAGGCACGTAGCCTGCGCCTTTTACATTCGGGGTCCTCCAATTGTTTTCCGTCCCAAAACCTTCATAAACCGTGGTATAACTCGGCGGAGGGTCTTCCACCCAGCCGTTTATCCCATAGCTGCCCCAGCAACCATCCGGCCCATAGCCTTCCTCACCTGTGAAGATGCCCCAGGCGGAAAACACATTAAACTGTTCGTTGGATTGACCATTCTCATCCTGCACAGGCTTCATGGCGGTAGGACAGCACATAACCTCGTGGTCGTTTTTATAATACGGCCTGAGCGTATTCATCCAGTGATTTACGTGCCCTTCACCGACGCCTTCCTGGAACCTGCCGTCGTTGTCCTGTGTGTAAATAGAAAAATAAAGTGTCCATTGTTTGAGTCTGGCACGGCATGCGATTGTCTTTGCCTGCTGTTTAACCCGCGCCAGGGCCGGCATTAATATCGCCATTAATAACGCAATAATTGCAATGACGACAAGAAGCTCTATAAGGGTAAACCCTCTTCGCCTCTGCATAAACTTACCCCTTCCTTTAGGTCTCGTTTTAAAACAAACTCACCTTACTAACTCGGATCAAATCAAGGCAGTTCATACCCCTTTTGCGTTGCTTAACCTGCTTTTTTTCGGACTTATATATTTTACCAAATGTTAAAACCGCTTTCAAGACGATTTTTCAACTATAAACCGCTTTTTTTTGTCAAAATTTATCTTATCAAATCCCCAAAATAATGTCTCAAATTAATTAATCGACCAACCGACGAATTTGACTGTAAAAAGAAAGGCAATTCGGGAATTTCACTCAACCAAAAGCAGGCCTGATAAGTACAAATCATAAAAAAAGCCGGAGCTATGAGAAACTCCGGCTTTTGTGAGACAGTTTTTCATTTAGAGAAAATACTGCAAGTTTATAAAAAAATCTGCTGCCTCACCAAAACCAAGATATAGAGAAGAAAAGTACTCTCTAATATATATTCGATTATAAGCGCTTTGCCAATTTTTGCAAGCACTTTTTTCGCAATATCCTACTTTTTCATCCCCAAATCTGCTCAGTTTCGGCGTTTTAACCGCCTACAGGGGCAACGCAATAAACGTAAACGAGAGGCTCAACGCCTGTATTTTTTACATCATGATTTGTGTGCGATGGTATATAAGCAACTTTACCCTGACCTACCTGAAGGCCGTCTTCGTCGCCAATCAACAGTTCGCCGTTTCCGGACAGAAAAACAAGCAATTCTTCCCTGTCCTTCGTGCTGTGTTGGCCGCAAGCCTGACCCGGCTGCAAATATACCTTTCCCGAGCGCATTCCGGAAGTCTGCGGCTCGCCGGCCAGAAGTCTTTGATTCTCAGGATTATCGTTTAACTCTATTACTAAAACTTCTTCCGATGATGTCATTTTCTCTTCCTAAAAGGAGGCATTTTATAAATAAACGAACGTATCTAAAAAATTTTTATTTTTTTGTCAATTATTTTCTTGGCGCAGTAGCACGAATCTGATATTCGTATGCGCCAATGAAAATTGAAAACAGCAACTTGTAAACTTTTTTGGAGGATGTAGTCATGAGAAGCACAATCATTTTAACAGCAATTTTAAGCCTCATATTGGGATTCGCAGCAAAGGCCGACCCCACTGTCGCCGAGCTGACACACTCGGAATTTCAGGCCGTGGACGCAAGCGGCGAGCTCACGTACAACGCAACCGAAAAGGTGACCCTCGAAGGGATTTTGCTGCACAATCCCGCAGACATGCTGGATCCGACACCCGATGAAACTATCACACAAATATACGACGTTGGCGGACAGTGGCAGATATTCTTTCAGGGCGAAGGAGATGACCACGCCGGCACGGCTGTATGGATGGGACAGCTTTACAACAACCTGCCCTGGGTTTCTCCCGATGGCGGCTACACAGACGAAGAGTTTATTGCAGAGCTGACCCGTTTAAACGCCGCCCGGTTCTGCCCCGGCGACAGAATACGAGTGACAGGCTATTTTCTATCGTACAACGGAAAGTTGAACATAAACGAACAGCACAATAATAACCCCGACCACGATTTTACGGTTGAGCTGGTCGAGCGAGGCGTTGGCCTGCCCCTTCCTGAGGTTGTCACGTTGGACGAACTAAAAGACGTTAACGATGAATTCATTTTTGACCCGAACCGCCAAATCGGCTGTGAGTATTACCAGGCCCGGCTTATAAAAATCGAAAATGTCTTTTTCGCGGACGCAAACGACTGGGCCCCACACGGCGAGCTGTTAATAACAGACGGCATTAAGACGTTCCCCGTAAAACTGGGACGCGGCAACGGTATTTACGCAGGCTCGAATAATCTTTCCGACACTTTTGACATCATCGGAATTATGGACCAGGAAAGCCCCAACCTTGTTGACGGTTATCGACTGTATGTAATGAACTACGATGGAAACGGCTCTGTTCTGGCCTGTCCTGAGCACCGCATGGCGGATACGAAAATAGACGATGCCGAACCGGACGAAATACAACTGGAAGTTTTTTGAATTGAGAAACTGAAAGACCGAAAGTTTGCAAAGGCCACATAAGCTTATGAAACGCGGCTTTACTTTAATCGAGCTGTTAGTGGTTGTCTCAATCACTGCTTTGCTGATGGGGATATTGCTGCCCGCAATGGGCCGGGCGAGACTCCAGGCAAAGATTGTCGCTGTAAATGCCGAGCTTCGTGACATCGGCATGGCGCTTGAACTGTACTCTTCGGACAACAACAATAAATATCCGCCGACCCGCGTGGACTGTATGCTCGGAGGACACTTTTATCAGCTCCCCGTCGAGCTGGTCGAAAGTGGATATCTGCCGGCGCCGAGTGAAGACTCCTTCATGGCCGCTGGTATAGAAGACAGGTTTAATCGGGGCTATACATACAAGTACAGGTCCGTGGGAGAATTGATTTATAACAGGACCTTCGTTATCGAAGATGGGGCATACCTCTGGATCCCTGACGGCTTTCCCAGCAAAGAGCAGGATGAAGGTGACACATACTATAACTTGAAAGACTCACCTGTTAGTTGGGTTCTATATAGCGAAGGTCCTGATTTTGACCTGGACCGTATGAAAGAATTAAACTACCCCGTGCCGAGAAAAACCTGGTACAACCCCCAAACACGCAAAGGCGTGATTGTTCGAATGCGGCTGAAGAACGAAACGCAAATAGGGACATTCGAAGGCAACCCATAACTTGAACATTACAAAAATTTTAAAAAGGAACCAAAGATGAAACACATGAAAACCAAAACAAAAGCTATCGTACTTGTTTTCGTATGGCTCGCAGGAAGTTTACTCGTTCATGGATGCGCAACGCACCATGACGTTTCAGTTATATCGTCGGCGGAATTTTTCATCACGGACTTAAGCAGCGGCTCCGAATACCAGCCGCTTCTGGAAGGCCGCCCCCAAACATGCGGAATGCGCTCGGGCAGAGTTTACTTACAACCCGGCGAAACCTGCGGCCAGCACAGCACCGAAGACCACGAAGAGTTGCTCGTTTTTCTGTCCGGCAGAGGAACCGCTCTCATTGGCGAAGAGCAGACTCCTCGTGAGGTCGGTGCCGGGCAAATCTGCTATATCCCGCCTTATACAACCCATAATAACAAAAACACGGGCACAGAACCCCTCGTCTATATATATTGTGTAGCCCCTGTGGACGAGCACGACGAAGACCATGACGAAGATCATCACGAAGACGGACATCATTAAGCGAAAACAACTATAACGCTCAGGTTACACCATGGTTGAATATCAGTCCGAGTATTCAGTACATTACCAACCCCTCGAATCCCGCTAATCCAGCGAAAGCCGGCGACGCAGTGGTTACAGCGATACGGGCGCAAATGAGCTTTTAAGGAAAATCTTTTTTAGAAGCACAAATTAGTCGTTTTTGTGTATAGAATTTGATAATATAACCTGGTCTTTCTAAAAGGATTAATTATGACAGCCGAACTTAGCGCTCTTATTATCACAGCGGCCTCCATAGGCTTTTTCCACACAATATTCGGCCCGGACCATTATTTACCGTTTATTATGATGTCCTGGGCCAGAAACTGGTCCGGAATCAAAACCTCATTTATAACCCTGCTGTGTGGCTTAGGACACATAGCAAGCTCCGTAGTACTCGGTCTTTTAGGTGTATCGATTGGGATAGCGGTGAATAAGCTTGAGATTTTCGAATCTTTCCGCGGCAACCTGGCCGCATGGCTGCTCATAGCCTTCGGACTGGTGTATCTCGTCTGGGGGCTGCGCAGAGCTATCAAAAACAAACCTCATACACACAGTCATGCCCACACAGAACAGCTCGTCCATGAACACATGCACAGCCACTCCGAAGAGCATGTCCACGTTCACAATGACCCGAAAAAGGCCAATATTACTCCCTGGGCGTTATTCGTTATCTTCGTTTTTGGTCCCTGCGAGCCGCTGATTCCAATCCTGATGTACCCGGCCGCCAAAAACAGCATAGCCGGCCTGATTATAGTAACAGCCGTATTCGGAACAGTTACTATTACCACAATGCTCGCAGCGGTCCTTATTGCCAGGACGGGCATAAACCTTCTGCCATTGATGAAATTACAGCGATACGCCCACGCCATAGCGGGTGCAACAATATTCCTTTGCGGCATGTCTATTCAGTTTCTCGGACTTTAGACGAAGCCAGACTTTAACGCCCAATTTGATTAGTTTAGAAACGCCTGTGCCTGCGCTTGAGCAGGCATAGACGAAGGTGTTGCATTCAGCATCTCTATAGTTTCTTTAAAGCACGCGATTACCTGTTTTTAATCACTCCGCCTTACCATCCAGCGCGTAGGATGGGCTTAAGCCCATCTTATGTTCTGCATCTCTACCTTCGTTCGATACTATTAATATTTACTTCGTCTCTTGCGAGACTACGTAACGCTGTATGTTTCTCATGCTGGTCTACGGTAAAAATGTTATCCTTTTATTTACGTGCCTATAAGGCACCTCATGTTTTAGCGCAGCGGAAATCCGGCTTTAGACGGAGCCTCCGGTA
>JASFVS010000166.1:0-6976 GCA_050049715.1 Phycisphaerales bacterium | reverse complement strand
GCCAGGTCACCGGCTACAATGAAGGTACATTTTTAGATGGAACTTTTAAGCGCACTCAGGAGTATGCTCACGATAAAGGAGGGGTGACCGGAAGGATTAAATTCGGGACCGAATCCAACGGGGGATTCAAGAACATTACGATTTCCAACTGCGTGTTCGACCACTGTCGTGGATTTGCATTGGAAACTGTGGACGGAGGATTACTTGAAGATGTCACTATATCCAACATTACCATGCGAGACATAACTAATTCGCCGTTTTTCCTGCGATTGGGCAGGCGGATGCGCGGGCCGGAAGAAGTTCCTGTTGGCAAGCTTCGCCGCGTCAATATCAGCAATGTTATAGTGTACGACGCAAATCCTCGCTATGGGTCGCTGATTATGGGCATTCCGGGTCATGATGTCGAAGATGTGAAACTAAGTAATATCAGGATATTAGTTAAAGGTGGTGCTTCGAAAGAACAGGGACAAGTTGAAGTTCCGGAGCTTGAGACGGGGTATCCCGACCCGAAGGAGTATGGCCAAATTCCGGCGTATGGATTTTTTATTCGTCATGCCAAAGGAATCGAGTTAAATAACGTTGACGTGGGCTTTATGAATGAAGATTTCCGGCCGGCATTTGTACTCGATGATGTGAAAGATGCTGAGTTTAATAACGTCAGGGCGCAAAAGGCAAAGAATACACCGACGTTTGTATTGGAAAATGTGAAAGATTTTAAGACCCATCGGTGTGAACCGGTCACTGATATGAAATTTGATAGTGTTAAATATAGAGAGCTTTAATGGCTTAAAGATGTTCGTGTCCGAAAGGAAAGTGTTATGAGACGAATCCTTGCTTTGTTTATGACAGCATTGTTTGTCGTCAATATTGCGGCCTTATCAGCTAGGGCTGATTCTCGTATAGACCGTAAGGCTTTGGTCAGGCGCAATAATGTCACGCTGGAAAAACCCGATGCGCTTACTCCTTTGAGTGTAGGTAACGGTGAGTTTGCTTTCACGGCCGACATTACCGGCTTGCAGACATTTCCTGAATATCATGAGGAAGGTATGCCTCTTGGGACTCAATCTCAATGGGGCTGGCATTCAATGCCTAATCCTGATGGGTACAAGTTGTCCGATATCTTGGAGGAATATACGGTGGATAGTCGTAAAGTGCCTTATGCATCGGACGAAAGGTACTCAAGGGGATATTCACCTGAGGCGACGTGGCTTCGTTCCAATCCTCATCGTTTACATCTCGGACAGATAGGATTGTGTTTGCAGAAATCCGATGGTTCTTCAATGGATGTTGATGATTTGACGAATACTTCTCAAACACTGGATTTATGGACGGGTTTGCTGAGCAGCCGGTTTGAGGTGGAGGGGCGACCTGTCAAAGTTCTGACTGTTTGTCATCCTGAGCGCGATTTGTTAGCGGTTTGTGTCGAGTCACCTTTGGTCGGGCAGAAGAGGTTGGGGGTATCGCTGGCATTTCCTTATGGTAGTACTGTATGGAGAAATGCGGCGGACTGGAATCATCCGGAACGTCATACAACACGGCAAAAAATCATGAGCAATCGTGCGGATTTGACTAGGATGCTAACAGCTATTATGTTCGTGTTAAGTTTTCATCAGCAGGGGGCTTCAAAGCGAAATCGCGGCATGAGTATGAAATATACGGAGAAAAAGGAGAGCCGCTGGAAATTTTATTTGCCTTTTCTTCTAAAGAAATAACGGAATCAATACCTGATTTTCAGACGGTTTGTGAGGCGGCGGCGGATTATTGGCAAAAGTTCTGGAGCGGCGGCGGGGCGATAGATTTTTCACAATGCACCGACCCGCGTGCAAAAGAACTTGAACGTAGAGTTGTGCTGTCACAATATCTGACGGCTATTCAGTGTTCGGGTTCTCGTCCTCCGCAGGAGACGGGCCTGGTCTGTAATAGCTGGTTTGGTAAATTTCATCTGGAGATGCACTGGTGGCATGCGGTGCATTTTGCTTTGTGGGACAGGATAGAGCTTCTTGAGCGTAGTTTGCCTTGGTATGATTCGATTATGCCGATGGCGAAAGCTACTGCTGAATTACAGGGCTATCAGGGTGTTCGCTGGCCCAAGATGGTTTCACCCGACGGCAGGGACAGCCCGAGCCAGGTTGGCGTTTTCCTGATATGGCAGCAGCCACATCCGATTTACTATGCTGAATTATGTTACAGGGCACATGGTGACAGGGACACTCTGGAAAAATACAAGAAGGTTGTTTTTGAGACGGCCGAGTTTATGGCTTCGTATCCGATTTGGGACGAAGCAGGACAGCGATATGTGCTGGGGCCTGCTTTAATACCTGCACAGGAAAGTTATGGATGGTACAGGGCTAAGACAATCAATCCAACTTTCGAGCTGGCTTATTGGCATTGGGCGCTGGAGACTGCACAAAAGTGGCGTCAGCGACTTGGTATGGAGCGTGAACCTAAATGGGACAGGATTGTTCATAATCTATCTCATCCGACTGTTCGTGAAGGTGTCTATACCGGGATAGAAACGTCACCATATACGATTACTGAAGACCATCCTTCAATGTTATGTGCGTTAGGATTTCTTCCCAAAACACCTTTGGTTGAACCTGAAATTATGAAAAAAACTCTGGAGTATGTTTTTGAAGTATGGGACTGGCCCAGCACGTGGGGCTGGGATTATCCGGTTATGGCGATGACTGCAGCGCGTGTAGGCGAGCCTGAGAAAGCTATAGATGCATTGTTTGTTGAGGCACAGAAGAATCGCTATTTGGCAAATGGGCACAATTATCAATCGGCTCGGTTACCATTGTATCTGCCCGGTAATGGAGGATTATTGACTGCGGTTGCAATGATGGCCGCAGGCTGGGATGGATGTCCCGACCGGCCGTCACCCGGCTTTCCGGATAATGGAAAGTGGAATATACGCTGGGAGGGACTAAGGCGCATGCCCTGAGCCAGAGATGTTGCTATGTGAGTCTCGAAAAAATCAGCGAGGAAGGGGTCATAATAATGATACATAATATTAGCAGGCGTTCCTTTTTAAAAAACGTGGCTTTAGGAACTGTAGCAGTGTCATTTCCGTTCCGAGTCAAAGCTGCTGATAACGACGAAAAACCCAACATTATTTTTATCATGGCTGATGATATGGGCTATGGAGATTTAGGGTGCTACGGGCAGAAGAAAATTCGGACTCCTAATATTGACCAGATTGCAGAGGAAGGGAAGCGTTTTACTGATTGCTATGCCGGCTCGACAATATGTGCGCCTTCGCGCAGCGTCCTTATGACAGGCCAGCATACAGGACACACTCGTATTCGCGGGAATATGTGCCGAGTAGGCGGCTCGCTCGGGTACAAAGGCAGACGGCAGGTCAGGCGTATGTATCTTACAGAAGAAGATAAGACCATCGGGCATGTTATGCAGCAGGCGGGTTATCGTACAGGCTTAGTTGGCAAATGGCATATCGGTGCTTATAATCCGGAAGCCGGGCCTCTGGATAGAGGCTTTGATGAATTTTATGGATGGTTAATCAGAGCCGGCATGACGGGGGGATACTTCCCGAGGCAGCGGTTTCGCAACAGGGAATTGTACGATGTGGCCGGTAATGCGGATGGGGCCAGGGGTGGTTATTCTACCGATATCTGCACAAAAGAAGCTATTGATTTTGTAAATAATAATAAAGACAGACCATTCTTTCTTTATCTCGCATATAATAACCCGCACACTCCTCTTGAAGTGCCTGACCTGGGCCCTTATAAGGAAAAGGACTGGCCTGAACATATTAAGGCTTATGCAGGGATGGTTCATCGGCTCGACGAGTGCATTGGGAAGCTAATGCAGAAGCTAAGAGAATTAAAACTTGATGAAAAGACTATTGTCTTTTTCTGTTCCGACAATGGGCCGCGTTCGGAACCGAGACAACAACTCACGGAGGTTGCGGAGTTTTTCGATTCCAACGGGCCGCTACGTGGTTATAAACGAGATTTGTATGATGGTGGGATTCGTGTGCCTATGATTGTTCGCTGGCCCGGTAAGATAAAGGCAGGCTCGGTGAGTGATGTTCCATGGTACTTTGCGGATGTCCTTCCTACCGCGGCGGAACTGGCGGGTGGACAGTTACCTGAAAATATAGATGGAGTGAGTGTTTTGCCTGTGCTTTTGGGTAAGGCGAAAGATTTGGGCGACAGATTTTTATACTGGGAGTACTTCGAGAGTGGATTTCAGCAGGCGATTCGCTGGGGTAAGTGGAAGGCTATTAGCCTGAGACAGGGACGGCCTCTGTTATTGTTTGACCTTTCTGAGGATATAAGCGAACAGCATAATGTAGCGTCTGAACATCCTGAGGTTATTTCGAAAATCGAAGGGTATCTTAAAACCGCACGGACGGAATCTGTCAATTGGCCTTTGCAGGGTGTATAGAGGAAATAAAGCAAATCTTACTGCATCGATTATAGATTCATAAGAGGGCGATTAGAATGAAAAAGATTATATTCTTTATTGTTACATTTGTGTTTTCGGTTTGTCTGTCATGTGCCGTAGCTAAAGAATCAGATAAGCGAATTAGCTTTAAGTTTGATTTCGGCTCTGGCAGGATTGAACCTGGATATATACGAATTTTACCGACAACTGTGTACACGAAAGAGCTTGGTTATGGGTTTGAGCCGAAAGCGGAGGTTTTGGCTGTTGATAGATTTGGAGATGATACTCTGAGAGGCGATTTTTGCACGAGTGACAAACCTTTTTATTTTTCGGTTGCTTTGCCTGAAGGTAATTACAAGGTGATAGTTACGTTAGGAGCCTCGGAAGGAGAATCGATTGCAACTATCAAAGCCGAGTTGCGGAGGTTGATGGTGGAGAAAGCGCAAACGTCAGCCGGGAAATTCGAGACAAGAACGTTTATAGTTAATACACGAACGCCAAGGATACCTACCGGCGGCGAGGTTAGATTGAAAGGCAGGGAAAAGACTTTCGAGGCATGGGCGTGGGACGATAAGCTGACATTGGAATTCAACGGTATGCGTCCCTGTGTTTGTACTGTGGAGGTTAGCAGGGTGGATGATATTCCAACGGTGTATATTCTCGGTGATTCCACAGTTTGCGACCAGGCGCTCGAGCCGTGGAATAGCTGGGGCCAGATGCTGCCCCGGTTCTTCAAGCCGGCAATAGCGATTGCCAATCATGCTGAATCGGGGGAATCTCTTAGAAGCTCACTGGGCGCCAGACGACTGGACAAGGTAATGAGCCTTATGAAGCCCGGGGATTATTTGTTTATCCAGTTCGGACACAATGACATGAAGTCGCGTTCACCCAACGCGTTGGCGATTTATAAATCCGACCTAAAACGCTTTGTTGATGAGGCACATGGGCGTGGTGGTATTCCTGTGTTGATGACATCTATGCATCGTAAGAGTCTTGATGACGAAGGAAAAGTCAAAAATACGCTTGGTGACTATCCCCGGACTGTTCGGCAGGTGGCTAAGGAAGAGAATGTAACACTTATTGATTTACATAATATGAGCGCTTCACTATACGAGGCTTGGGGCCCCGAAAATATCGATAAGGCTTTTGTGGATGGGACACATCACAACAGCTATGGCAGTTATCAGCTCGCTAAATGTGTTGTGGAAGGAATCAGACAAAGCAAGCTTGACCTTGCTAAATACATTGTTGATGATTTTACAGGATTTGACCCAAACTATCCTGACGATATAGATAGTTTCAATATTCCGGCAAGTCCGATGAGCGACCCCAAAAAACCTGAGGGTAGCTAAAAGGGAAATTGCAAATGAAGAGATTGGCTAAGTTTCCAGTAATTTTTATCACTGCTTTAGTTTGTATTTCATCACCAAATCGAGCTGTTGGGCAGACCCGTCAAAATTTGTCGATGGATTTTGACTGGAAATTCAAATTAGGCGACCATAAGGGCGCTGAGGCGGCTGACTTCGATGACAGCGATTGGCGCGAGCTGAACCTGCCTCACGACTGGAGTATCGAGGGGCCGTACGACCGGAACGCCCCCACCGGTGGTTCGGGTGGGTATCTTCCTATGGGTATCGGCTGGTATCGTAAGCATTTTAGGCTGTCCGAGTCGGCGCGCAGACGGTGTGTCTGGATTGAGTTCGATGGCGTATATGAAAACAGTACTGTTTGGATTAATGGACAGTACCTTGGCAAGAGGCCTTTCGGCTATATAAGTTTTCATTATGATTTAACGCCATATTTAGTTGATGGCGAAAATATTGTTGCCGTACGCGTTGATAATTCGAATCAGCCCAATACACGCTGGTATAGCGGTTCAGGTATTTACCGGCATGTAAGATTGGTTGTTGCGGATTTGGTTCATGTTGGTCATTGGGGTGTGTATGTCACTACGCCGGATGTTTCTGTTGATTCGGCTATTGTGGCCGTGCGCAGCCGCGTTGAAAATAATAGTAAGAACTTAGTAAATGTTAAGCTGCGTTCTATTCTGATAGGTCCCAATAGTCATGAGGTGGCCAGCGTTGAATCCGGCTTTGAGCTTGAATCCGAGCAGCAAACCGAAATAAAACAGCAAATGCGAATTTCGTCACCAAGTCTTTGGTCGGTTGAGACCCCTGTGCTTTACAAGCTGTGTACGGTTGTCCTCGAAGACGGCAAGCCGGTTGATGAAGTCATAACGCCATTCGGGATTCGTAAGATAGAATATGATGTGGGCCGTGGTTTTTTGCTCAACGGCAAGCGAGTCAAAATGAATGGTGTCAATCTGCATCATGACGGCGGGTGTGTCGGAGCGGCCGTGCCTGAGGGTGTTTGGCGGCGCAGGCTTCGGGCGCTTAAGCAGATGGGCTGCAATGCTATTCGCACCGCTCATAATCCGCCTGCTCCCGAGTTCCTCGACCTTTGCGACGGGATGGGATTTCTCGTTATGGATGAAGCTTTCGATGAATGGCAGATTGGTAAGACGAAATATGGCTATCACGTGGCGTTCGATGAATGGTCTCAGCGA
>JASFVS010000165.1:0-6987 GCA_050049715.1 Phycisphaerales bacterium | reverse complement strand
ACGGCGTTGCGTGTGAAGGGAACTATGGTGTTGAGACTAAGCGCCATTTTGGGATATAGCCTATCGAAGCTGTAGCACTCCTCACCTTTTACCGCCTCCATAGTCATCAGGTGCGGGTAGGTGCGAGACCAGCCGCGAGGCAGAGTACAGCCGTGGAAGTTAACCATTATCTGATAGTCCGCCGCGTCTTTTAGAATATCATGGTACAGCCGGATGATGTCCTGCTTGTCGGACTGGAAGAAATCAACCTTTATGCCTTTGATGCCCCATCTTTTGAGCATGTCTAATTCAAATCGGCGTACATCTCCGTTAAACATAGCACCGCGCGGCTTTTCCGTGACTTGGTTATGGGGACCGCCTGAATTGTACCAGAAGAAAAGGCCAACGCCTTTCTCTTTGGCGTAAGCGATGAGGTCATGGATGGTTCCATTTTTCATAATGGTCCAGTTAGCGTCGATAAGAGAGTATTCCCATCCCATCTCGGCACTAAGGTCTATCCATTTGCGGAGCTTGTCATGGTCCTGCGGGCTGTCGTGGTCGAAGAGCCAGCTCCATGAGGCCCGGCCGGGCTTTATCCAGGAAGTATCCTCGACAATAGAAGGCGGATTAAGATTATTGACAAGAGTGGACTCGACAATCGGAGCAAGACTGTCACCGAGAATGATAACGCGCCATGGAGTAGCCCAGGGCAAAGTCGAAGAGGGATTGATTTTGCCCGTGTATTTTCCCTCACCTTCGTTGGGAAAGCGAATTCTGTAGAGACCATCAGGGGCATTCTGTTCAAGCTGGCAGCCACAATAGGCCGGGCCAACCGCGGCCTCCGTGACAAGGCCCCAGCGAGATGCGGTAGGGTTACTGAAAAGGACCGGAAAAGCCCAGCCCTGCTCGTCCGGCGAGGATGTTCCAACCGGTATGCCATCGTGGTAATAAGTTTCATAAGCGGGACTGTACTTGTTAACCTTGTCATACGGGTGAAGCCAGACTTTACCTCCGACAGGCAACTGGAAGCCGGTAAGCTCATTGGTAACAGTATAGGTTTTCTCGCTGGCTCCGGGGAAACAGTAACGCAGGGCGACGCCATCGTTATAAGCCCGGAATATAACCTCAAGCTTAGCGCCATTATCGTTTTGGAATTTCAACTTTAACTCTTTGTAGTAATTGCGGCAAATACGGCATTTGCCATGCGGCATCGTATATGTCTCATCGACTACAGAACCATCAACTATTTCAGTCAAACTCAGGTTATCTGCAAATTTTTGGTCGTCACGAATAATACCAAGAGGGGAATATGAGATTACTTCGCTGCCGGCATAATCAACTTTATATTCAAGGGCCTGCACGGCGGGAGACAAACGAACTGTTATCGTTATATTTTCATTGGGCGACCGAACTGTTGCACTCTGGATTTCTTCCAACTCGGCCGCCGAGATAAACGGGGAAAGAAGCAGAACCGTCAAAATAGTCAGGATTACAGATTGGCTTGATTTTTTATGCCAAGATTTCATTAGCTTTTCCTTTCTTTAACTATAAAAAATCAGTAAAAAACCCATTCCGAAGATTAGTTCTCAAAAATTCCACCCTACTTTACACCTTAAAGATCGAATTTGCAAGAAGATTAGATGTGGAAACCAACGCGGACAAACCTATCACGCCAGCACTCCAATCAGCAGGCATATTGTATAATAAACAACATAACTATACCCCTATAGGCCGGATTTACCTGTCCGTCTTACTGTAAGGCAAGGTCGGGGCCCGAGCCAAAACTTCATATAGCTATTTAGCCTTCAGTATGGCCTTTATTTCTTCAAGTGAAATCAGGCCTGAAGTAGCCAGCTTTATTTTGCCTTTGGAATCAATAAAGAAGCTGCTTGGGATAGCGTTCACGCCATTATACGGGCCTGGCAGATTGCCTCTATCGAGCAAAACCGTATAATTTATTTTTGCCTGCTCAACAAAACTTTTCACCAAGCCCGCCTGTTCATTTGAAATGGCCAGCATTGCCAACTTGTCCGGGTCGATCGCTTTTCGCAGCTCTATCAAATGCGGCACCTCAACTCGGCATGGACCACACCAGGTCGCCCAAAAAACAAGCAGAATATCTTTGCCTTTGTAATCGCTTAGTTTATGCTCTTTGCCCGCGATGTCGGTTAAAGTGAAATCCGGCGCCCCTTCACCCTGCCAGGACTTGAAAGCAGGACGCCATGTTCTTGCAGCTTTAATAACATCGCTTAGCTTCACTTTAGACTCAACAGCGGACTTAGTATCCATCTTCGCCGATTCACTTGTGGGTTTGGTTGCAGGTTCCGAATGCACGGATTCTAAGCTCATACTTTCAGTCCCTGAATTTCCAGACGGGCGTTCTTTACATCCCGTCCAGGCTACTATAGCAACAAGTAAAATCGTTAAAGTACTAAATCTAAACCAGAAAGCTCCTTTTTTCTTTTGTCTGAACATTATACTGTTCTCCTTTAAATTGTCAGTACAAGACCAATTTCCTTTTATACTACTCAGTTTTTAATATAGCTCTGATTTCTTTTAACGATACCACGCCAGAAGTCGCCAGTTTAATTTTGCCCTGCGGGTCGATAAAAAAGCTGCAGGGGATACCGGTTGTCCTGAAAATCTTCATAACTCCGAACGGTTCCGGCATATTATCTTTATCGAGAAGAATAGTATAATTCATTCCAAGCTGAGATGAAACCCTTTGAACCAAATCAAGTTTCTCATTTGATATCGCCAGTATCGCCAAATCTTTTTCGTCAAAGGTATTTCGCAATTCGATTAGAGATGGAACTTCCTTCCGACAGGGGGCGCACCATGTCGTCCAAAAAACAATTATGACATTTCTTCCTCGATAATCGCTCAGCTTATGCTCCTTACCGTTAAGATCAGAGAGAGTGAAATCCGGTGCCTCTTTATCATACCAAGAGATGTAAGTAGGCCTCCATGTTCTTGCAGCTTTTGCAATATCGGCCAGACCAACTTTTTCTATGGGAAGCGGGTCCGTATCAATCTTAGTCTCACGACCGGCCTGAATACCAGCGATTTCCCCGGCCACAGCCTCGACCTGCTCCCTGCCGAAATGAAGTGCAAAATCAATTGTGAACAGACGGCTTTGATGTGGGGCAAGCTTCGGAACACGGCCAAACACACGCTCGATAGCTCTGTTGTGCGGAAAGCCGGTGCCCGGCTCAAGGCCCGTTACGTAACCATCTTCGTAAGCCACAGGATTTTTCCAGAGTGTAAAGTAAGGCAATTGACTTGTGGAAAATGCCATCGATACGGCTTTATCAGCCGCGGCGTTACGAAGCATAACTTTCGTTTGGTTATTCTCATCGGCCCAAAGCTGTAAACAATAAACCTGCTCTGCAAAACCCTGCATTGGAGCGCGATAGATATCGTAAGTGGAGATATCTGATGCAGAATGCTCGTTAATCGGCGACACTTTAAACACCGGAGCAATAAACTGTGCACCTTTTTCCATCAAAGGTGAGCCATAATTTGAATGGTAAAGGACACCGAATTCCTGCTCGACGGCACTGCGATTGATTACTTTATCAGATATCCGAAAAGCGTTGGAACCCGGTACAGTCATAACCTCCGTCCACAACTCAAGCTTCGGGCCGTGCATAGAGGCTTCATCGACTCTGCCGCGTATTCGGATGCTATAAGGTTTCTGACGTTCAATAACCACTTCCACCTGTGATGCAGGGGTATTACCAATTCTGCCATGCAGCGTTAAATACATCTTCGCCTTTTTTCCCGTGTTATCGATGAACTCATCGGTTCCCGGCCCACCAAAAAACTCAAGTCCGCAACGCACCATATATTCGTTAAAACCCTCCAGCCAGCCCAGCCCCCGACGCATGTTCAGGTTTATATATTTCGGGTGAACTAGGCCTTTCACCGGCGAATCCCAGCCGAGCCGCAAATCGTCCATCAGCACCTGCTGAATAGACATCCCGCGCGTGGGAACAATTTTAAGGCTAAGCTTGCCGTTGTTGACCTCAACTACTTCGACTCCTTCCTGTTTCCCCCCGTGAAGAACATACTTACGAACCGACCACGAAACGGGACAATCCGGCGTGACATCACTATTTGTGACATCAAACGTCTCTTTATAAATATTTTGCTCTACGTCGGTGAGTACCACACGAAAAGGTTCGACGGCCCGAGCGGATGAAATTCCAAGTGAAATTATGACAGCAGATGCTAACTTTAACATTGTATTACCTTTTGAATTAACTTATCTGAAGTTGCCTTGAAATTGCCTGCAAGACCGGAAAAACAAGCTTTTTAAGCAAATTTTTCACTTTAGACCTACGATGCAGCCTTTTTCTATATGCTTCTATGTCTTTTTACTCCTCCTTGTTCGATGTAAAGCGCAACGTCCGGAAAGATACCGGCTAATTTTTTCCTGTTTATTATTTACTATTTTCGGCTATCCGGCTACGATAAATGAGTTTTAAACATTCAATTTCACGTATTTAAGGAACGAAAAGATGAATCACAAAAGAACCAACTGGTGCCAAACCAAGATTTTAACAGTCTTCGGGATTTTACTGCTGATAAATACCAGTGCGGTCTTAGCCGACGTTAAGCTGCCGGCTGTGATCAGCAACAATATGGTCCTTCAGCAAGATATGAAAGTACCCATCTGGGGCTGGGCGGAACCGGGTGAGGAAGTAATGGTCAACGTCAGCTGGCACAGTATGAAGTGGGCTGTCACCGCGGATAAAAACGGCAAGTGGAAATTTAAAATGAATCCGCCTCAGGCCGGCGGGCCTTATGAAATGACTATCAGCGGCAGGAATACGATAAAACTCGAAAATATAATGGTCGGTGAAGTGTGGGTCTGCTCAGGCCAGTCGAATATGGAATGGCCGGTGGCAAGAACAAATAACGCCGAGCAGGAGATTGCCGCAGCCGATTATCCGAACATCCGATTATTTACAGTCATGAAAAAAGTGGCCGAGCAACCACAGTCGGACTGCAAAGGCATATGGACACAATGCAGCCCGCAAACAGTTCCCGGTTTTTCAGCGGTGGGTTACTTTTCGGCCGGGAGCTGCATAAAGGGCTTGATGTGCCGATTGGTTTAATTCATACATCGTGGGGCGGGACTCCATCAGAGGCGTGGACCAGACGAGAGATACTTGAAAAAGAACCGGATGCGGCACCGATTCTGGAGCGTCACGACGAAGCTGTCGCAAAATATCCGGAGGCGAAGAAAGAGTACGAGCAGAAGGTCGAAGAATGGAAGAAAACAGCAGAGCAGGCAAAATCTGAAAACAAACCGGCCCCTCAAAGACCATGGCCGCCGTTAGGGCCAGGTCATTCCCACTCACCTTCAGGTCTATATAATGCTATGCTCGCTCCGTTGATTCCCTATGGAATTAAAGGAGCAATATGGTACCAGGGGGAAACAAACGCCGGTCGGGCATATCAATACCGTAAACTCTTTCCGGCAATGATAAAGAACTGGCGCAACGACTGGGGACAGGGAGATTTTCCTTTTCTTTTTGTACAGTTGGCCAACTACATGGCAGTCAAGCCGGAGCCGGTCGAAAGCTACTGGGCCGAACTGCGCGAGGCCCAGTTAATGACACTGGATCTGCCGAATACCGGAATGGCGGTTATTATAGACATTGGAGAAGCAGATGACATACACCCGAGAAACAAGCAGGATGTCGGCAAGCGTCTGGCACTATGGTCCTTGGCCAAAAGCTATGGAAAAGAGCTGGTGTATTCCGGGCCAATTTTTAAATCCATGACAATAAAAAATGGAAAGGCTATCCTTAACTTTGACCATGTCGGTGGAGGGCTAATCGCCAGACCTAATGAGCCGTTGAAGGGGTTCGCAATCGCCGGAGCGGACCGTAAGTTCGTCTGGGCCGACGCGAAAATAGAAGGTAACCAAATTGTAGTAAGCAGTGACAAAGTTATTAATCCTGTTGCCGTGCGCTACGCCTGGGCGGACAATCCTGTGTGCAATCTTTATAATAAAGAGGGGCTGCCCGCCTCTCCATTCCGTACCGATGACTGGCCCGGTGTCACAATTAACAATAAGTAGGATCTAAAATATATAAAAGCGTAAGGAATAAAAACAATGAAGCTGGCTGATGTTTTACATAAAGAGTGCATAATAGTTAATGCAAGGTTCGGCGACAAGGCCGAAGCCCTGCGGGAAGTTGCAAGGCTCGCTAAAAAAAACCCCGTTCTCGAAAAAGTGGATGAGAAGGAAATTCTCGATGGTCTTGAAGCTCGTGAATCAATGGGTTCGACGGGAGTCGGCAAAGGAGTGGCTATTCCCCATTGCCGTTTGAAATCCGCCGAAGATTTTGCTGCGGGGATAATTACTGTCCCGTCGGGCGTTGACTTTGGCTCCCCGGACAAGGAAAAAGTCAGGCTCATCGTTTTTATAGTGGCTCCTGAGCCAGCCTCTAACCAGCATGTGAGGCTGCTATCCGTCATATCACAGACTCTGCTGGCACCGGATGCACTGGACAGAATCGTATCAGGCCGGACACCGGATGAAGTACATAGCAACTTCCTGCAGGATAAGGATGTGGAAATAAACGGCAGACAGCGGGCGCCGAAAAGTTTGGTTCACGTGTTTGTGCAAAACGAGGACATTTTCAGGGATATTATTCAGATTATAACGGGCATAGAATCAAGCTCACTGGTTGTTGTCGGGGCTGAAAATTCGAGCGTGTATCTTTCCAAAATGCCTCTTTTCGCAAGTTTCTGGCGTGATGAGCCATCCGACTTCGGCAGGATTATCATAGCGGTTGTCGATAAAAGCCTCACTAACGAAACTCTCAGGCGCATTGAGAGTATTACCGGTAATCTCAACAAAATCGCCGATGTTATGGTTACTGTTCAGGAAGTTTCTTATGCGGCCGGCTCGTTAGGTGCGTAAAGTATGTATGGGATTAAAATGGCGGTTTTGGCTTTGACAACCGATATTTCTTTTCTTCACATTTC